>JBGTNO010000086.1:0-15220 GCA_041743065.1 Chthoniobacterales bacterium | reverse complement strand
GTCGGTCTGCCGGACAGGGACACTGTCGGTGCAGATCAGCTCAGTAATTTGCGAGTCACGCAGCCGTTCAATCGCCAGATCCGTCAACAAAGCGTGCGAGACGCCTGCGTGAATGTTCCGAGCGCCGTGTTTCTTAAGCAGTTCGGCGGCGCTTGTCAAGGTGCCGGCCGTCTCGGTGAGGTCATCGACGAGCAGGACATCGCGGTCCTGCACGTCGCCGATCACATAGAGCGCTTCGATGGCGGTGGCGCTTTTGCGGCGTTTGGCCACGATGGCCATCTCGAATCCGAGCGCCTGCGAATAGGCCGACGCCATTTTCAGCCCGCCCACATCGGGCGAGACGACGACGAGATCTTTCCAGCTCTTGCTGCGCAGATGCTCGATGAGCACGGGGAGCCCGTAGAGATGATCGACCGGGATGTCGAAAAAGCCGGCCACCTGCTGCGCGTGCAGATCGAGCGTGAGGATGCGGTCCACCCCGGCGGCGGTGAGCAAATTGGCGACAAGCTTGGCGGTGATGGGCACCCGCGGCTGATCTTTCCGGTCCTGCCGGGCGTAGCCGAAGAAAGGCATCACGGCCGTGATCCGGTCGGCGCTGGCGCGGCGGGCGGCATCGACCATGATGAGCAGCTCCATCAGGTTCTGATTGGTCGGCGGGCAGGTCGGCTGGACGATGAAGACATCGCGGCCGCGGATGTTTTCATTATAGCGGACAAAGGTCTCACCGTTCGGAAAACTGGTCACGGTGGCATCACCCAGCGATACGCCCAGCGAATCCGCAATCCGCCCCGCGAGCGCCGGATGAGCGGCGCCGCTGAAGATTTTCATTTCCTTGTGAGCGGAATCCATGAGGCGTTTCCCCGGCGAAAAGGGGAGGCGACTCTAGGGTGGTGGTGGTGGAATTCAATCGCAAAAGGCGGAAATCGCGCGGAAGCGTATCTTGGGGAACGCCCGCCCCTTGACATGCGGGGCGATATTTCGATGATCCATCGGACCCGCTTTTCTCATCTATGAAATTCAGTGTCAGCAAAGACAAACTCCTCGAGGGACTGCAAACGGTCCAGAATGTGGTCAGCACCCGGACCACGCTGCCCATTCTCTCCAATGTCCTGCTGCAGGCCGAGGGCGGCCAGATCCGGCTGACCACGACCGATCTGGATGTGGCGGTGCAGGGCACGGTGGAGGCCGAGGTGGAAAAAGCGGGCACGACCACGCTGCCCGCCCGGCGCCTGGCGACGATCGTGCGCGAGTTGCCCGCCAGCGACATCTCGATCGAGGTGGACGCGAAAAATCAGGCCACCATCCGGAGCGGCCCCAGCTTTTTCAAAGTGTTCGGCCTGCCCGAAGAAGAGTTCCCGCCCTTTCCGAAGTTTCAGGACGCCAAGGTGTTCACGATCAAGCAGAGGGAACTGCGCGACGGACTCAAAAAAACCGCCTACGCCATCTCCAGCGACGAGACCCGCTATGTGCTGAACGGCATCCTCTGCGCTTTCAAAGATAACCGGCTGACCCTGGTCGCGACCGATGGCCGCCGCCTCGCCCTGTCCGAGATCGAACTGGAGTTTCCCGACAGCCAGAACGTGGATTTCATCGTTCCCGCCAAAGCGGTGACCGAGTTGCAGCGGCTGCTCTCGGACGATGGCGAGATGAAGTTGTCGGTGACGGAGAATCAAGTGGCGTTCGACCTGAACGGCACGCTGCTGGTCTCGAAACTGATCGAGGGCAACTACCCGAACTATCGGCAGGTCATCCCGGCGGAAGCGAAGGAACGGATCACGCTCGAGCGGGAGCTTTTCCTGAACACCGTGCACCGCGTCGCCCTGTTGGCCAGCGACAAATCGAACTCGGTGAAGCTGATTTTTTCCAAGAACAACATCGATATTCAGGCCAACACGCCGGAGGTCGGCGAATCCCGCGAGTCGCTCCCTGTGCAGTATAAGGGCAAGGATTTCTCGGTCGCTTTCAACCCGGATTTTCTGATGGCGCCCCTGCGGAATCTGCCCAACGACGAGATTTTCCTCGATCTCACGGATGAGATGAGCCCCGGCGTGATCAAGGTGCCGGAGCCGTTTCTCTATGTGCTCATGCCCATGCGGGTGAGCTAGCGGCTCCCGCCGGATTCGGCGTTTAAAAGCGATCATACCGGTCGTTCCGAATCGGCACGCCGGAGCGTTAATCGCGTGAACCCTCAGGCTGGATAGATGCGCGCGTCCTCCATTTTTCCGCGCGAAAACTGTCGGGAAAAGGGTTGCCCCGCCTTCGGAAGACGTTACTTTCGACACCCTTTTCTTTGCTATGATTATCGTGACCAAACCCGACACCCCCAACGATCAGATCGACCACATTGTCGATCGCATCAAGGAGTGGGGTCTCAAGGCGGAAGTGAGCCGCGGGGCTCAGCGGGTCGTCATCGGCATCATCGGGCCCGAAGACATTGTGCGCGAGAAACCGATCGCAGCGATGCCGGGAGTGGAGTCCGTCACCCCGGTGCTCAAAGCCTACAAGCTGGTGGCGCACGAGTTTCGGCAAACGAAGTCGCTGGTGAAAATCGGCGATGTGGAGATCGGCGGCAATGAGGTGGTCGTCATGTCGGGCCCCTGCTCCGTGGAGAGCAGCGAACAGATTATTTCGGTCGCGCGGGAGGTGAAGAAAGCGGGCGCCCGTGTGCTGCGCGGCGGCGCTTTCAAGCCCCGGACATCGCCCTACACTTTTCAGGGTCTGGGCGTCGATGGACTCAAGATGCTGGCGGAAGCGCGCGAAGCGACCGGCATGCCCGTGATCACTGAAATCATGGACACCAAGCATCTTGAAGTGATCGAGAAATACGCGGACTGTCTTCAGGTGGGAGCGCGGAACATGCAGAACTTTTCGCTGCTCAAGGAAGTTGGCCGCAGCAAGCTTCCCGTGATGCTGAAACGCGGCATGAGTGCCACGATCAAAGATCTGCTCATGAGCGCCGAGTACATCCTGAGCGAGGGCAACTTCAACGTGATTCTTTGCGAGCGCGGCATCCGGACCTTCGAGACGATGAGCCGCAACACACTCGACCTGAACGCCGTGCCGATTCTGCAGGCCGAGACTCACCTCCCGGTGGTCGTGGATCCCACCCACGGCATCGGGCTGCGCCCGCACATTGCCACCATGGCGCTGGCCGCGGTGGCGGCGGGAGCGGACTCGATCATGATCGAGGTCCACAACAATCCCGAGCTGGCCCAGAGCGACGGCGAGCAGGCGCTCATGCCGGAGGAATTCGCCTCGCTGGTCGAGCGGATGCGCGCGGTCGCGCGGGCAATCGGGCGTGACCTTTAGTCAAATTCCCTAATGGCCTTTGCCTCATGAAAGTTATTCAGGAATTCAAAGAATTTGCGGTCAAAGGAAACGTGGTGGACATGGCCGTGGGCATCATCATTGGCGCGTCCTTCGGGGCGCTGGCCAAGACTTTGGTGGATGAAGTCGTCATGCCGCCGATCAAGTGGATTCTATCGCATTTCGATCTGTCGAACCTCTTTGTCACCGTGGTGCCGGGCGAGCCCGCCGGTCCCTACGCGACTCTGAAGGCCGCGCAGGACGCGGGCGCCGTCACCATGAATTTCGGGATCTTCCTAAACGCGGGCATCGCGTTTCTGATCACCGCGTTCATCATTTTCCTACTGGTCCGGGCGGTGAACAACCTGCGCAAGAAAGAGCAGGAAAAGCCCACCTCACCGACCGAAAAGAATTGCCCTTACTGTCAGACTTCGATCGCGATCAAAGCGACCCGTTGCCCGGCCTGCACCTCCGACGTGACCCCTGCCAGCGCCACAGCCTAAGAAGGCGTTAAAATAGCTAAACCGCGGAGACGCAGAGGCACGGAGAGAAAGGAGCGCGGACATCCTGTCCGCAGGCGTTGTGCAAAGCGCCGCCGCCGCTGGGCCGTTTCACCCTGCAGAAGAATATTCCGTGAGGGCGATATTCGTCGGCCAGCAAGTCCCGCCTGTAGCAGCCTGATGTCGGTGGGTGCGTCGGGCTATGACCGACGACGAAGGGATGCGGTTTTTCGTTGAGCCGCTCTTAACGAACCTGCTCAAGCAGGCGAAAGTAGTCTTCGCGACTGAGGCCTGCCGTTTTCAAATTGTTGCGGATGATGAATACGGGCACTTCGCGATAGACCGGGATCACGATGGGGCGCGCAATCCCGGCTTTAACGTAGGAACGATGCCTGCCTGACGGGCAAACTCGAATCCTGCCGCTTGGAAATGCGCTCCAGAACTTTCCAATCGACCGGGATCAGTTTGGGCATTTGATCAGCGATCGGGTCAGGTCAGACGGCAATCGCAAGTTCATGATGATCGGCGGCGATGCATGCTGGACTTTCCCAGCGATCTCCTTTTCGAACATATCCGGAATCCTCTAACACCTCATCTAACGTGCCGTTCTCGGCAGCAGTGAGCAGGAACAGTCTGACTGCCTCTTCCGCTGCAGCCCGAGCCTCTTCCAGAGAAAGCCCGCTACTTGCCACGTCGAGCGGCATGCAGTGAGCAATGAAATGTTTGCCTTCCTGCCAGATTTGGGTGGTGTATTCGATCGAGAGGTCCACGCGCTTAGCTTATCGAGGCAGACCTGGACAGCAAGCACCGACAGAGCGGCGCCCTCCAGCGTCACTCGACGGGCGGGGCGCGCTCTACCGGTCGCCCATCAGTTCGTGGGAGAGGACGCTGAGACAGTAGAATGCGGCCGTCTCCGTGCGCAGGATGATGGGACCGAGGGTGATCGGGCGGCAGCCGTGGCTCTTGGCCAGCGAGGTCTCGGCGGGAGTAAAGTCGCCTTCCGGGCCGATGAGCATGAGCACGCTCGCGGGCGATTTGTGTCCCTGCTGGGCGTGATCGGCCAGAACTTTTTTCAAACTGCGGGAGTCGTCCTGGAGTGAGGCGATCAGCCTCAGATCGAAACGGTCCGCCTGCTCGAAATACGCTTTCGGCGGCACGGGCAAAGCGACTTCCGGCACCCAGTTCTGACCACACTGTTTGGCGGCTTCGATGGCGACACTCTGCCATTTGGCCTGCTTGCTCCCGGCCTCGGATGGCTCGATGCGGGCGACCGTTCGCTCGGAGATCAGCGGGATGATGGCGGAGGCCCCCAGCTCGGTCGCTTTCTGGACGATGATGTCCATGTTTTTACCCTTGGGAATGGCCTGGCCCAGCGTGATCTGGCAGGGCAGCGGCGGCGTGAGCGCGTGCTGGAGCCGGCGCAGAGCGGTGGCGTTTTTCGTGATCTCCTCGATCTCGGCCGTGGCTTCGTGGCCGCGACCGTCGAAGACGACGACTTTCTCGCCAGCGGCCATGCGCAGGACATCGCGGAGGTGGTGCGTCTCACGTTCGCCGAGGGTCAGCGCGTCCAGATTCCACGATGCGGGTGGGATGTGGAAGCGGTTCACCTATTTGAAGAACTGCTTCGCCCGCTCGAAAAAACCGGTGTGCAGCGGGGTGTTGTCCTCGCCACAGAGAGCGGCGAATTCCTCCAGCTTCTCGCGTTGTTCGGCGTTGAGCGAGGTGGGCACCTCGACCAGCACGCGCACCATCAGGTCGCCGACGGCGGGTGATTGCAGGATCGGCATGCCTTTGTCGCGCAGCTTAAAAACGGTGCCGCTCTGCGTGCCGGCCGGGATCTTGAGTCCCGCCTTGCCGTTGAGCGTGGGCACTTTGATTTCGCCGCCGAGGGACGCGGAGACGAAGCTGACGGGCACTTCGCAGAACAGATTCTCGGCCTCGCGCTCGAAGACCTCGTGCTCTTGCAGGTGCACGACGACGTAGAGATCGCCGGGTGGGCCGCCGCGGATGCCGGACTCGCCGTTGCGCGAGGAGCGCAGCCGCGAGCCGTCCTCGATCCCCGCGGGAATCTTGAGCTTGATGCGGGAGGTTTTCTCGACGCGGCCGTCGCCATGGCATTCGCGGCAGGGCTTTTGCACCACTTGGCCGGTGCCTCGGCATTTCGGACAAGTCTGTGAAACCTGGAAAAAGCCGCGGGAGCTGATGACCTGCCCGCGCCCGCCACAGGTGGGGCAGGAGGTGGCGCGGGAGCCTTCCTCAGCTCCGCTGCCGTCGCACCGGGCGCACTCGTCCAGCTTGGCGATCTCGATCTCTTTCTCGCAACCGGTGGCCGCTTCCTCGAGACGGATCTGCATGTCGTAGCGCAGGTCGGATCCGCGCTGCTTGCCATCGCGCGAGGTCCCAGCCTGACCGCCGAAGAACTGCTCGAAAATGCCGCCGCCCCCTCCACCCCCGCCTCCGCCGAAGACTTCGCGGAAGATATCGAACGGGTCGTGCATCCCAGCGCCGCCGGCCGGCCCGGCCGTGCCCTGCGCGAAAGCGGCGTGGCCGTAGCGGTCGTAAGCGGCCCGCTTCTGCTCATCCATCAGGACGTCGTAGGCTTCGCCCAGTTCCTTGAATTTATTCTCGGCCTCATGATCGCCCGGGTTTTTATCCGGATGAAATTTCACCGCCAGCTTGCGGTAGGAACGCTTGATCTCGTCGCCCGCCGCATTGCGGGTAACCATCAGCACCTCGTAATAGTCTCGCTTGGTCGCCATCATGCTCGTTCACCCTTCCCGCGCCGCGCCCTTGGAAACGATCACGTTGGCTGGGCGAACCAGCCGGTCTTTCAGTTTATAGCCTTTGCGCAACTGCCGCAGCACGATGCCCTCCTCCGCCTCGTCGCTGGCTTCCTGGCCGAGCGCGTCGTGCATCTTGGGATCGAAGGGCTGGCCGAGCGCGTCCACCGTTTCGACACCCTGACTGCTGAGCAGATCCTGGAGCTGGCGGCCGACCATTTCCAGGCCGGACACGATGGCCCCGCCGTCGCTGCCCTGGCGGGCGGCATCGAGGCCGAGTTCGAAGTTATCGAGAATGGGGATGAGCTTTTCGATCAGGGAGACATTCGCGTAGCGCATGCCTTCCTCGCGCTCGCGGGCGGCGCGTTTGCGGAAATTATCGAAATCGGCCTGGGTGCGCAGCGCCAGATCGCGGAACCGGTCCAGATCCGCCTGCAGCGCCTGCGGACTGCCCTCTTCGGGTTTCAGTTCCTGGGCGGGATTTTCCTCGGCATCGACCGGTTCGAGGCGCTGTTTTTCTTCGGGGATATTTTTGTTTTCTTCCAAATTTTCGGTGGGTGTCATGTCCTGCGGATCACGATTAAGGTGATGTCGTCGTTTTGGGGCTGACTGCCGATAAAGTCACGCAGGTCATCCGTCAATCGCTCAATGATTCCCTGAGCTCCGGAATGGGCGCTGGCCTGGATGGATTGCTTCATGCGGGGCATGCCGAATTCCAGACCCTGCTGGTCCAGCGCTTCGGTCACCCCGTCGGTGTAAAGCACCAGGCAGTCACCCGGCTCCAAAGCCTGGGAAAAGTCGCCGGTTATCCTATCGAAGGTCGCGCCGCTGTCAATTCCGAGAGCCATGCCGGGCGGATTCAGGCGCTGGACCGATTCGTCCGCCGCGCGATAGAGCAGCGGCGCGTCGTGCCCCGCCCGGCTGAGGATGGCGGTGTTTTTCCGCGCATCGAGCACCACGTAAGCCAGGCTGATGAACATATCCTCGCGCATGTCGGGATAGAGCTGGCGATTAACGCGGTGCAGCACCTCGGCCGGCGATTTCACCGAGGCGGCGTTGCTGCGGAGCACGCTGCGGCACATGGCCATGATGAGCGAGGCGGGCACGCCCTTGCCCGAGACGTCGGCGATGACCACGCCGTAGCGGTTTGGATCGATCTGGATGTAATCGAAATAATCGCCGCTCACCTGCTGGGCGGGAATGTTGATCCCGGCGATCTCGAAATGATCCATCTTCGGGGAAGTGGCCGGGAGCAGGATGCGCTGGATGTCCTGAGCGGTCTGCAGATCGTGATCGAGCTGCTTTTTCTCGTTGGCCTGCGAATAAATGAGGTGGTTGTAGAGCGCGAAGGCGGATTGGCCGGCGATGGCTTTGAAGACGGAGAAGTCATTCTCCGTGAACGGCTGACCCATCGGGCCATTACTCACGGCAAGGACGCCCAGCGTTTTCCCGCCGTAGATGAGCGGGGAAAGCATGGCCGACTTGGTGGTCCGATGCGTCCCGCCGAGTCCGTTCTGCCGGGCGTCGCCCTCGTTCAGGATCGCGGCGTCCCGATCCCGCCAGACCCGGCCTAATATGCCCTCATCCGGGGCGATCGCGTGCAGCCGCAGATAGCTTTGCACCGCGGTGGGCGTCGCCGCCGCTTGCTCCAGCACCCGCTCCGGCACCTCCACGATGGGCGGGCAGGCATCGGAGACAAAAGCCGGCAGCAAAGCGGTGCCGTCGCGACTGACCAGGTAGAGCGCGCCGCCATGGGCCTGCAGAATGCCGCACGCGCCCTTCACCATCAGCCGGTGCAAGTCGCCCGACTTCAGATCCTCCGAGAAAGCGTCGCCGAGTCCGCGCAGAAACTCGAAGACCCGGTCCTCCTCCCGCTGAATTTTTTCCCGCGCCTCCTCCAGCTTCGCGATGCTGGCACGGTACATCCGCATCGTCCATCCGAAGGCTATGCCACCAACAATGAGAGTGAGGAAAAAGAAAAACGCCCACATGGCCCGGCGGGCAGAGTCGGTTCCGCTACTCCGAAACGTGCAGGTCCTGCTTCAAATACTCCAGCACATCCTTGAACTTCGTCTCGTTGTGCCGATCGGCGGCGACCAGCGCCTCGTGCGCCTCCAACATGGTCCGCGCGCGTTCAGTTTTATCCCCTTCTTCGCTCCGCAACGCCCGAGAGGCGGCGGGCTGCGCTTCCGCTCCCTCCGCCGCTTCGATGTCAAAAATTTGATCGAGGCCCAGGTTGCAGAGCAGATCCGTGTTGCGCTCGTTTGGATTCACGACCGCCACGCCGCCCTGGCCAATCTCGCGCAGGCGCAGAGCGATTCCGGCCATGGTGCCCATGAAGGTGCTATCCATCACCGGGCAGTGGTCGAGATCGATCACGAAGTTCCGATAGCCCCGGTTCACCATTTCCCGGGCAAAATCCTTCATGCCCGGGCTGTTTTGAAAAGAGCCCTTGCCGTCCACGCGGATCCAAACCGCCTCGGCAGTGCAGCCAACTTGAATGGTGGATTGATCGTTCACGATTTTACGGTCCGGACCACGAGCGCCCCACCGCTTCGTTTTTCGGCAATTGGAATACGCGTTTCACTTGAGAAGAGATTCAGCTAGTTCCAGAGATACGACTGGGTCAAGCCCACGATCTTTCCTCCCTCGATCAGTAGAGCGCGCCACTGCGTCACTTTGCCGTCCTGCAGATAATCGTCTCCGATCACCTCGAAACGCGTCCGGTGAGAGCCCCTGGCGCCCGAGTATTCGACCTCCTTCGCCAGCACATAAGGCCCCAGATTGGCCTGCCGGTATTCAAAGCGAACCGTCAGATCCGCCGCCTGATCCGCCCGCCAGAAAAAAGTGTAATAATGCCCTTGCCTCTGTTTGCGGTCGAACTCCGTGACCGCGCCAAAATCCGCGCGGTCGCGCTGGAACTGAATCATGGCGTTGGCGGCGGGCTTGAAAACGGTGGGATCGTTGAGAAACGTCCTGATCTTCCGAAACTGAAACTGGTCCGAGAGAGCGAGCGGGAGCACCTCCGGCTTGGCCACTTCACGCCCGGGAGGCGCGCTCACCGCGGAGATCGTCCCGCAGAGCAGCAGCAGACAGCACAATTTATTCATGAAGTTTGGGATTTAAGGCGGGCTTCGCCTGGGTGTCAATCACCCCAGACATGATGTAACGACGGCATTTTGCGTGCCATATTCATGCGCGAGATCTAACCCAGCACCGCGGGCTGCCCGGTGTTCTCCAGCACCGAGTGCCACAGTTCACCCTCGGGATCGACCCGGCGGCGGCCATTGGTGATCAGCTCCAGCGGTAAATGGACAAAGGTCCCGTGCCAGCGACCGACCAGCATGGCCGTCTTGCCGGCCATGGCGGCGTGGACGGCATTCTGGGCCAGCCGGGAACAAAAGACGTTATCCTGCGGCGACGCCGGCACACTCCGAATGGTGTAGCTCGGGTCGATAAATTTGACCGTCGTCTCCATTTTTCGTGCCTTGAAAAAGGCCCCGATGCGGTCCTTTAAAAACAGGCCGATGTCGCCATGCAGCGGGTTTCCGCTGGCATCGTGCGTCTGGCCGCTCTGCGCCAGCAAGTGCTGCCCCGCGCCCTCCGCCACCACGATCACCGCGTGATGCCGCTGCGCCAGGCGATAGCGGAGCGATTCCAGCAAGCCGCGCGGGCCCTCCAGCTCGAAGGGCACTTCCGGGATGAGGGTGAAATTGACGAGGCTGCTGGCCAGGGACGCGTAGCAGGCGATGAAGCCGGAATCGCGCCCCATCAGCTTTACCAGCCCGACGCCATTCATCGCTCCGACCGATTCCACGTGGGCGCAGTTCAGCGCGTTCACCGCCTCGGCAAACGCCGTCTCGAAGCCGAAGCATTTATCGAGGTGCGTGATGTCGTTATCGATCGTCTTCGGAATGCCGACGACCCCTTTTTTCAACCCGCGCCGCTCGATCTCCACCGCGATCTCATTCGCCCCGCGCAGCGTCCCGTCGCCCCCGATCACGAAAAGCATATCCACCCCCATTTCCTCCAGCGTATCGACCATCGCCCCGATATTCTGCGGGCCGCGCGAACTGCCGAGAATGGTGCCGCCGAAGTGATGGATCGACGACATTTTATCCGGCCGAAGCGTCATGGGAACATGACCATACGTCGGAATCAGGCCCTCGTAGCCATAGCGGAAACCGTGAATCCGCTGCACGCCATAGCGGTGGAAAAGCTCCATCACCAGGCCCTTGATCACGTCGTTCAAGCCGGGGCAGAGACCTCCGCAGGTGACGATCCCGGCGGTCGCGCGAGCCGGCTCGAACACGATGTCCGCGCGCGGTCCCGCGATCTCGAAGGAGACCGGGGGCTCGCCCCGCTCGCGCGCGGCTTCGAAAGCGGCCAGCGAGTCATCCACCAGCACCCGATCGCGATCGGTCCGGTAGCGCACCTGGGCGTGCCCATGGCGGTGAAGGGGCGATTTGAGCGTCCCTGGCCCCAGCGACTTGATCAGAGTGTTCATCCCTGCCCGCACTGCGTCGCATATGCGCCCGCTGACCGGCAAGCCTTTATGCCGCCAGAGCTGGGTTTCGCGCTAGATTCCGCTCTTGCGCCCGGCTTCGGAAATCGATGAGCGCACCTCCAGCAGGCTGGCCAGATAGGGGTCGGTCGCCGGAATCGAGTTGATCCGGTTCAGCCGTTCCGGTTTTTCCAGGCGCGAGAAAATGGCGTGGGCGATCTTGCTCCGCGGCACGCTCTTCGTCCCGTAACCGTCCGGAATATTGCTCGACCAGAATTTCACCCGCTCCACCCCGTCCACCATTTCCCGGCCCAGATAGATCACCGAGTGGCCGCGCTCCTTTTGCCCCACCTCCTTCGTCCAGAAAATCTTCATGAAATCGCCCGGACGCGCCGCCTCGTAGCTGGTGAAATTTCGCCCGATCCCGAGCTCGTGAAACAGCCGCGCCGTGCCGGGGCCATTCGCATTCCAGCGGCCCCAGATGCCGACCCCGTCCGCCTGCCCGCGGATGATGAGCTGGCTCAGCGTGCCCGGCTCCAGCGCCAGCCCGTTCATTTCCCGCAGATCCTCCAGCACCCGGATGAAGATCAGATAAGTGGCGCCCGAGCAGAAGCTGGGAAATGGCGCATTGGGAATGGTGAAAAACTTCCCTTTCTCGAAGTGGGCCGTGGATTGCAGCTGGAGGATGGCATAGCGGTTTGCCGCATACTTCCCGCCTTCGGGGATGCGCGCCACTTCGCCGAGAATCATCGCATTGAGGTCGGGGGCGGCGGCCTGCCCGGCGGGCGCGGACTGCCCGGGCAGCGCCGAGCTGATTCCCAGAAAAAGTGCCAGTGCCAGCGCGCGCATCGCCTCACTCTGCCGTGACCGGGAGCGCCATGCAAACCCGCAGGCTACTCCTCCATCCCCGAATCGCCCGCTTCCTCGATGATGGTGTCGCGGAGGTCGAGGAGACGGTTGGTGATGTAGAGCGGATCGCGGATGGACTCGTCGCGCATGTATTTATCCATAAACTCCTCGATGGTCAGATCGGCGAAATCCTCGAAGGAATCCTCCCAGAGTTTATCCACGAAATTGCTGCGGTAAGTCGCCTCGAAAGCGGTGATGGCCAGCTTGAAATCGCTGTCGGAGAAACCTTCGTCGAAGAGCTGCCGGACGGCGCTTTCCTGGTCGCATACGAAATCGCCCGACGCGATATGATTGACGATGAGAACGAACGCGGTGGTGAGTTGGTTCATGCGGACGGTTTCGGCGGGTCAGCGGGATCGTGCTTCAAGCGGTAGTCGAGCTGACGGGACAGCAGCCAGCGCACGGCGAACATATCGCGCGTCGCCTTGAAAACGCGACTGCCGAATTTGTATTTGCTCTCGCCCGCCACCCGCGGGCGGTGATGGACCGGCACTTCGACGAGGCGGTAGCCCGCGCCTTTCACCAGCGCGGGAATGAAGCGGTGCATCCCGGAGAAGGGCACGAGGGCGCGGCGGCACTCGCGGCGCATGGCCTTGAGCGAGCAGCCGGTGTCGCGCACGCCATCGCCGGTGAAGCGGCTGCGAATGGTGTTGGCCACCCGGCTGGAGATTTTCTTGGCCAGGTTGTCGCGGCGTTTCCGGCGGTAGCCGCAGACGAGATCGGCGTCGCCCTCGGCCAGCCGGTCCAGCAGGCGCGGAATGTCGGCGGGATCGTTCTGCAGGTCGCCGTCGATCAACACCACCGCGGCTCCGCGCGCCGCTTGCAGGCCGGCATACATCGCGGCGCTCTGGCCGGCGTTTTTCTCGAATTCCAGCACCACAGTTTCGGGTGTTTTCGGAATGCGGGCCACGGTGGCGTCCCGCGAGCCGTCATCCACGAAGATGAGCTCGAAAGTGCGCCCCCGCAGCGCGGTCGTGAGCTGGCGATGCAGCTCGGCGACGTTATCCTCCTCGTGGTAAAGCGGGATGATGACGGAGACTTCGGGCGGGGTCATGGCAGGTTCCTTCTCCTAATCTTGCTCTTACTCTTGCTCTTAATCGGTCTTCTTCCCCCGGGAATGGGGGAAAGATTATGATTAAGAGTAAGAGCAGGATTAGGAGGGGAGGCGTTCACAGCGGTTGCGTCTGATAATCGTGGCAGAGGAAGACACGGAGGGTGCGCAGGAGCAGGCCGCGCCGCCGGATCTCGTAGAGCGCGATCAAATGCTGGTCGCGGAAACCGTTATCGACACTGCTGGCGGGATTGCGCTGTTCCTGATCGGTGATGTAAAGCGCGTCGCGGCCCATGAAGGGATTCACGCCCGACTCCTCGGTGAAGTAACTCTGCTCGGAAGGATCGACCGGCTTTTTGCGCAGCTCGAATTCGTCGTATTTCGGCCAGAAATAAAACTGGTTTTCCGGCACTTGCGACTCGGGCGCATAGACCGGCGGATGTCCCGGCCCCTTGGTGCGCGGATCCTTGAGGTAGAAGCTAAGGGAGGCGGCGGTGCCGTAGCGGTCGCCAATCAAAAAAACCGGGAGGCCGGTCTCCGCTTCCACCTTTCGCCGCACTTCCTCGACCAGCCGCGCCCCGGTCCGCCAGCCTCGCAGACGCGCGCTTGGGTCCAGATCGTAGCTGAGCGGGAGGCCGATCCGGCGGACCAGATCGGTATTGACGACGACCGCGCTCATGATGAGGCCGAGGGCGAGCGCGGCGAGGGCCAGGCCGCGCCAGAGTCCGCTCCGCTGCACGCGCGGCAGCCATTCCGCCACGGCGAGAATGATGAGGCTGGCAAAGGCGGGGGCAGTCCAGTTCGCCTCGCCCGCTTCCCGCAGCGCGAGGAAAAAATAAAGCGCCAGCAGCGGCAGCGCGAACGCGAGGAGAAAGCGCGACTTGAAATCGCCGCGCGCTTTTTTCCAGCTCCAGAAAATGGCGGTCAGCAATCCGAGGAAAATGAGCGGCGAATAGACGCCCAGATGCGCGCCGAAATACTCGAGAAACTCGGAGACGCTGAAGCTTTTCACCCGATCGAGCCCGCCGCGGGCGCGGAGGTGGGCCACGGTGATCCACTCGTGCCGGGCGTTCCAGAGAATGGGTGGAATGGCGGCGAGCGAGAAAACGGCCAGCATCGACCAGAAACCCGCTCCGAGAAGGTCACGCCGCCGGGCGCGGGTGATGGCCAGCAGGAGGACGATCGAGATCAGTTCGGCCAGATTGGTGTATTTGCAGAGGAAGCCAAGCCCGAGGCAGAGTCCAGTCAGCGGCCACCAAAGGTTGAACCCGCGCGGACGATCGATCGCTTCCCAGCAGGTGACCAGCGCCGCCGTCCAGAAAAAGATGGAGAGCGGATCGATGGTGAGCAGGAGCGCGCCGACGTTGAAAATGGGGATGACGCTGGCGGTGATCACGGTCCAGATGGCCACATTTTCATCGAAGAGCCGCCGGGCCAGGCGAAACAGCAGCAAGCTGGTGCCGAGGCTGAGCAGGGGACTGAGAAAGCGGACGCCGAATTCCGTGGCGCCGAAAAGATGCGTGCCGAGCCACATGGCCACGGCGACGCCCGGTCCCTTGCTGTAATAGGAGACATCGAGGTGATCGGCCCACATTTTATAATAGGCCTCGTCCGGCGTGAGCGGCAGCGCGCCGATGTAGCCGAGCCGAACGATCGTGAGCAGCCCAAGCCAGAGAAACAGCCAGTGGCGCGGTTTCATGGCAGCAAAGCGGGATGGCGCGCGTGCCAGTCGGGCGCCAGGAGCGGGCCCAGGGTCCGCCAGCCCAGGATGGCCAGCGCCAGGAAGAGGAGGCCGAGCCCCACGCCCAGCACCGCGGAGGTCAGCACATCGCTGGGCCAGTGCGAGCCCGTGTAAATCCGCGAATAACCCACCAGCGCCGCCACCGGGAAATAGAGCCAGCCCGTCCGCCGGAAGAAGCAGGCCAGCATGATGGCCGCGCAGAAATTATCCAGGGTGTGCGAGGAGGGGAGGGAGCGGCCGGGTGGCACCGGGCCGGGCCGCGGGTTGGAAAACGCGATCTTCGGCGGCTGCGCCAGCGCCAGAAAACGCGGCGTCGTTTTCGCCAGATCGATCATCCGAGTGCCCGCCAGCACCGCATTGGGCCGGGGCCGCCCGATGGCCTTCTTCAGCGGCGAGCTGATCGCGCCATCCGCCAGCCCGACCGCCGCG
>JBGTNO010000085.1:0-6590 GCA_041743065.1 Chthoniobacterales bacterium | reverse complement strand
TGGAAACGGTGAAGCCGCGGCGCTCGAGCAAGCGCCGCATGCCGCGCACGGTATCGGGGTGATCGTCCACCAGCAGAATGCGGCGGCCGGATTTCTTCGGAGCCGCCGGAGCGGTGCGCGCCGCCGGAGCGGGTGCGTCGGAGGGGGCGGCCGCTCCTTCGCTGAGGGTGTAATTGAGCCGGATCACGAAAGCCGCGCCTTGGCCGGGGCCTTCGCTCTCGGCGCGGATGGATCCGCCGTGCGCCTCGACCATCGCTTTGGAAATGGCCAATCCCAGGCCAAGGCCGCCGAACTGCCGGGTGACGGCCGCTCCACCCTGCTCGAAGCGCTCGAAGATACTGTCGAGCCGATCCGGCGCGATGCCCGCGCCGGTGTCGCGCACTTCCGCCACGAAATAGGGCCCCTCGTTCCGGGTGCGAATGGTGATTTTGCCCTCGGCGGGAGTAAATTTGACGGCGTTCTTGATCAGATTCCAGAAAACCTGATTGAGCCGGGCCGGGTCGGCGCGGAGCTGAAACAGGCTGGCCCCGAGCTCTTGTTCGAGCGCGATGTTCTTGGCGGAGGCGTCGGGCCGGCAGATCTGAAGGGCGCTCTCGATCACCTGGTGGGCGTTGACCGTTTCCAGCTTGAGCTTGAGCTTGTTATGCGCGATGCGGGTCACGTCGAGCAGGTCGTCGATGAGACGGGCTTCGAGGCTGACGTTGCGGCGGATGACCTCGAGGGCGGCGTGGTTATCCGGCTCGGCGCCGACGCGTTCCTCCAGCTCATCGACCATGGTGACGATGGGGGAAAGCGGGTTGCGCAACTCGTGGGAAAGCGCGGCGAGGAACTGGTCCTTCGCGACGTTGGCGGCCATCAGTTCCCGGCGGACGGACGCTTCCCCGGTGGTATCGACCACCACCAGCAGCACGCCCTGCAAGCGATCGCGCGGGCCCTGCATCGGAAAAACGGTGAGCGAGAGAAAATGCCGCTGCCCGCTCCGATCCTCAACCTGGCGCTCGCTCACGATGAAGGGCTGGAGATGATTGACCGTCTTTTCGAACATCTCCTCCGTGGTAAAACCGAGCTCGGAAAAACCGCGCGCTGCCCGCTCTATCCGGCCGAATTTATCCGCCATATCCCGCAGTTGCGCGTTCATCTTTACCAGACTGCCATCGCCGGGATCGAACACGCCGACGCCGATGGGCATGGAGGAAAGAATGACCTCGCTGAAAAGCATCTCGCGCTCGACGCGCTCATCGGCGGCGAGCTGCCGCGCATAGATGCGGCTGATGGCCAGAGCGACGAGGCCGGTGCCGCCCAGCATCCAGAGCGCGAGGAAGGCTCCTTTTTTCACCAGCTGACGCAGCGGACGATACGCCACTTCCACCGGCTGCCGCAGCAGGGCGATCCAGTCGGTTTCATTGACTTTGAAGGACGTATAAAGTTCACCCGCATACTCGAAAATGCCGTCCTCATCCTCCCGAAGCTGGCGGACGAGCGAGGGGGTGGTGGGTTCCAGACTGCGCCGGGGCTGGAAGTCGCGCCCGAAGAGAGGCACGCCGTTTTGATCGAGGACCTGGGCGGTCGAGTGCTCGCCGAAATCGTAGTCGAGCAGCCGCCGCCCCAGCCGTTCGACCAGCACCTGGGACGCGATGTAGCCGAGCAGTTCCCCACCGGGTCCGCTGACCGGGGCGATGATGGCCGTGACGATCCGATCGTCGGGCGGGCGGTGATGGATCGGCGAAATGGTGACGTCGTGAAGTTTCGGGAAGGCGCCCAGGCGGCTCTGGAGCGGATATTTGGCCCCGATCATGGCTTCGGCGCGCGGCAGGGCGGCCACAATTCGCCCCTCGCGATCGGCCAGAAACATGCCGTCGATGCGCGGCTGCCCATAGTAGATGGCGGCGAGCCAGTCCTGCGCCCGCGGATCGCCGGGGGCCGATGTCACCATGGCCGCCGTGGCGGGCAGCGTCTGGTAGTGGCGCATGACCTCGCCCGTCCGGACGAGGTCGTAACCGAGGAGAGACGAAAGGCTGTTGATGAGCGTGCGCCGATCGACGATGAGCCGCCGCTCCAGCGTTTCGCGCAGCGCATTGTAGCTGAGAAAAAGGGTGAGAATGAGCGGCAGCCAGCCGGCCACCAGGATCACCAGCCCGATTTGCAGCGGGTGAAACCGGCGGTGGCGGCTGTCCGGCCGGCGCAGCCAGGTCCGCAGTCTCTCAACGAGGGAGCGGTGTGCCATGCAGAGTCGAGCGCCAGATCCAGCTCCACGGAATAGCTCCGAAGCTGAGAATCCAGTCGTTGAATTGCCGGAGCGACCAGCCGCGCCCCGTGAGTTCCGCGTGAAGTTTTTCCAGTTCCAGGCGGCCGAGCAGGTAGCTCATCGGCACGGTGGGCGAGGCGGTGTACCAATTTATGTCGCCCTGCGCGCGCGCTTGGGTGAAGCCGGCCCCGTCCCGCAAAAGCTGGCAGGCTTCCTCGCAGGTCAGCTTCCCGGAGTGCAGACCGCAATCGATCACGATCCGCCAGGCTCGCCAGAGCGCGTCGCTGAGCTGGAGCAGCCGGGCGGGTTTCGCGCGAAAGATTTTCTGGTCGAGGCACATTTTCTCGCACCACAGCGTCCAGCCCTCATAAAAGATAGAGTGCGCGAAGTGACGGCGCAGCTTGCTGCGGTGCCGGTTCTGCAGCACGAATTGCAAATGGTGGCCCGGGTAGGCCTCATGCGCGCAGGTCAGTTCCAGGCCGAAATGCTGCTCGACCTCGCGCGCCTGGTCGGCGGCGCTCGCGCGGATCTCGCTCAGATCGTTCACCCAGAAAATGCCGATCTGCTTTTTCTCGTAGGGACCGGGGTTGTGATAGGCGGCGGTGGGAAACTGATGCCGCAGAAAATCCGGCACCGGCATCACCCGCAACTCGTCTCCGGTCGGGAACGTCATCAGGCCGGCTTCCTCGAAAGCGGCGCGAACGGAACGGGTCACCTGCTCGTATTCCTCGAGCCGGGAACCGGCGGACGGTTTCCAGGCGGCGGCGGCTCGCGCGATGATCTGCCGGGGCGAGCCGCCGCCGAGTTTGCGGGCTTCTTTTTTCAGCTCCGCCCGCAGCTCGGCGATCAGGCGATAACCGCTCGCCTCCGCTTCCTCGATCGTCCAGTCCAGACCGAGTCGCTCGCGCATGAGCAGTTCGAAGTTTTCCCGGCCGATGCAGAAACCGTTTTCCGGACCGGGCTGCTTGCGCTGGATGGCGGCGGCGTATTTTTTAAAGGCGGCCCGCGCGTGGGCGAAGAGCGTTTCCAGCCGGGAGGCGCGCGGGGCCAGCGGGATCAGGGTCTGCTCCAGCGCCGCCAGGAAAGTATCCGCGCCCTCGCAGGTCCGCACCGCCAGCGTGGTCCAGAGCGGGACGGGCGCGCGCACGCAGCTCGCGCCCTCGGCCAAAAAGGCGGGCAGCCGCTTCAGCCGGCTCTCGATCGAGGGCAGCGCTTTCCGAAGCTGGCGGGCCTGCTTGATCACGAGGCTGAAGATGGCCTGGATCGCCGCGTCGCCATGAACCTGCGGGTTGGTCCGCCAGCGCCGCAGCTCGCCATAATCGAGCAGATCGGTTCGCAGTTGCGCCAGAAAAGCCCGGCGGTCCAGCCAGTCGTCCCCCCGGAAGGAACCCTCGGGCAACTTCTCCACCGCGGCCAGCGTATCGGTGACCAGCGCCAGATAACGCTGATGCACGGCGGGCCCGTTCCGGCCGAGAGCCCCGTCGTATCGTTGGAGCCCGAGTTCGCTGGCCCGCTGCGGAAAAAGGCGATGGCTCGAATCCAGAAACCGCTTGGTCAGCGAAGCAAAGGTGGCGAGATCGGAAGGCACGGGCGGGTGATGGACAGAGGAAATGGAACGGCCTTCATTCCATGGGCTTGGCAATTTGTTCGTTCAGCTCGCGCGTGATGGTTGCCATCCGGGCGACTTCTTCGCGATCCGGCGGCCCCTCTTTCAGCAGAATCCGGCGCAGTTCGCCCAGGCGGGCGTCGATCTGGCGGAAGAGCGTTTTCTCGCGGAGGCTCGGGGTCAAAGTCTGGACGCGATCATAATAGTAATCCACCAGCCCGATGCGATCGAGTTCGCGAGCGCGCGCCTCGGTGTAATCGTCGGCACTGAGCCGGCTGGTGATTTCCAGGCCCCGCAGCCAGCCGCCGAGGCCGATGAGGTGGGAGACTTCCTCGTCGCGCAGCTCCAGCAGGGTCGCTTCGACCTCGCTCTGGGCGGCGGTCAACTCCGCGCGAAGCTCCGTCCAGCTCCCGCGCAGGGCCAGCTCGATCAGGCTCTTGCCGCGTTTTTTGAGCGGACCGCTCACGGCGAGAGCTTCGCTCTGTTTGATCAAAGCGCGGGCCACCTGCTCGACCGAAGCCTGATCGCGGGTGGAGGCGGCGAGGAAACCCTCGCCAATGGTCTCGCCCAGATTCAGCGCCAGCTGGGCACGATCGGGAAACGCCCGGTGGGGCGGTGAGCGGCGCTGGGCGGCGAGCTGCACCGGGTGGAAAGCGTCCAGATCGCCAAACACGCTGGCGATGAGCGGAGCGGTGTATTCGTTCACGCCCAGCTCTTCGGTAAAGTGGGCATCCTCCGGCGAAGCCGCCCGGCCCAGCGCGACCAGGCTGGCGCAGGTGAAGCTGGCGAGTCGGAAAAGAAAGTGGCCGCGCATGGAAGTTGCCGGAGGTTTTCCACCATCCCCGATCCACTTACAAGCGCCGATGGGCGGGGGATAAATGCGCTTGACGGGTCGGACGATTCCCGCATTATTCGCCGGACTTAGGACGGCTACCACTGACAACTCGAGTGGGTGAGCCGTCCTTGTTTTTGAAGACGATGAACGTAAGCGCAGGCGATATACTATGGACAGCGTGCTACCTGGCAGTGCTGACAGGGCTCTCGCTGTTCGGATTGCATCGCTATCTTATGGTCTATCTGTTCCTGAAGCATCGGAACGACGAATCGGGCCCGGCGGGAAATTTCGACGAGCTGCCGCGGGTGACGGTGCAATTGCCGGTCTATAATGAGTACTACGTGGTGGAGCGGCTGCTGCACTCGGTCGCGAACCTGGATTATCCCCGCGAGAAACTGCAAATCCAGGTGCTGGATGACTCGACGGACGACACGCGCGAACTGATCGGGCGGCTGGTAGGCGATTTGCGGACGCGCGGATTCGACGCGGCCCAGATTCACCGCACGGACCGGACGGGCTTCAAGGCCGGGGCGCTGGAAGCGGGGCTGACGTGGGCGAAAGGCGACTATGTGCTGATTCTCGATGCCGATTTCGTGATCGAGCCGGATTTCCTGCGGCAGACGGTGCACTATTTCACCGATCCGAAAGTGGGCATGATCCAGACCCGCTGGGGCCACCTCAACCGCGGCTACTCGCTGCTGACGAAGGTGCAGGCCATGTTTCTGGACGGGCATCTGCTGCTGGAACAGACGGCGCGGAGCCGCAGCGGCCGATTTTTTAACTTCAACGGCACCGCGGGTCTCTGGCGGAAAGCCTGCATCGCCGAAGCCGGGGGATGGCAGCACGACACCCTTACCGAAGATCTGGACCTCTCCTATCGCGCTCAATTGGCGGGTTGGAATTTCGTTTTCCTGCCGGATTTGGTCACTCCCGCCGAGCTGCCTGCCGATATGAACGGCTTCAAATCCCAGCAGCATCGCTGGACGAAGGGGTCGATCCAGACCTGTAAAAAGCTGCTGCCGCTGATCTGGCGGAGCGATCTTTCGCTGACCATCAAGCTGGAGGCGACCGCGCACCTGACCTCGAATTTCACCTATCTGCTGATGGCGTTTTTGTGCGTGATCGTATTTCCCGCGAGCCACACACAGCTCGGGGGCGCCTGGCGGCTGTGGGCGATCGATCTGCCGATCTTTCTGGCGGCTTCGCTGTCGGTGGGCGTGTTCTACGTTTGCGCGCAGCGGCATTTGCACCCGAAGGACTGGTTGCGGCACATGCTGCTGCTGCCGCCGCTGCTGGCGCTCGGTGTCGGGCTGTCGGTGCACAACGCGCGGGCGGTGCTGGAGGCGGTGTTCAATCGGCAATCGAGTTTCATCCGCACGCCGAAATACGGTGACAAGGGGGCCAGCGCCCAGACGCGGCGAGGTTCCCGCTATCAGCCGATCAAGACCCTGCTGCCGCTCATCGAGCTGGGCTTCGCGATTTATTTCAGCTGGATCGTGGTGGCGACGATTCAGAGGGGCGATCTGTATTCGCTGCCGTTCATGCTGCTCTTTCAGCTCGGCTTTGCCTACGTGGCCCTCAGCTCGCTCTCGCAGGTCTGGCCGCGCTGGACTCCGGCGGCACGTCCGGTCGCGGCGTAGGTCTCACAGGAGCGCCCGCAGGGTTTCCCGCAGATTGCGTTCGGCGGTGAATTCGCGAGCCCGCGCCTGCAGACGCGGGCGGATGCTGGCCGTCCGCACCGGATCTTCCCAACGCTGGATCGCCGCCGTCAGCGCGGCGGTGTCCGCCGGATCCGAGAGCACTTCGCCCTCCTCTCCGGCGGCGATGATTTCCGAGAAACCGTTCGCCGTGGTGGTCACGACCGGCAGCCCGGCGGCCAGCGCCTCCAGGCACGCATTCGAGAA
>JBGTNO010000084.1:0-4498 GCA_041743065.1 Chthoniobacterales bacterium | reverse complement strand
AATCCGCCACTTCTAAACCCTGTGTCCAGCCTCGCTCTCACCGCCACCGCTCTGGCCGCCCGGATGGGGGGCCGGTTCGAAGGAACCGAAACCGGCGTCCCCATCGGTGGAGTCTCGGCCATCGCGGAAGCGGGGCCGGAGCACGTCACCTTCCTCGGGAACCCGAAATACACGGCTCGCCTCGATGCGTGTCCCGCTCTCGCGGCGTTGGTGCCGGAGAATTATCGGGGCAGTTTCGCGGGGGCGCGGATCGTGGTGGAGGATCCGTCGCTGGCTTTCGTGGAGGTGGTGAAGCTTTTCCTGCCGCCTCCGGTCCGGCATTCGCCGGGGATTCATCCGAGCGCGGTGATCGCGCCGGATGCCAAAGTGGGTGCGGGCGGGTCGATCGGCCCGAATGTCGTGGTGGAGCCCGGCGCCGTCGTCGGCGACCGCACCGTCCTGATGGCCAATGTTTATCTCGGGCATGGCGTGAGCGTCGGGAGCGACTGCCATTTTTATCCGAATGTCTCGGTCCGTGAGCACTGCCGGATCGGCGATCGGGTGGTTGTCCACAGCGGGGTCGTGATCGGCAGTGACGGCTTCGGATTTGTCCTGGCGGAGGGCCGGCACCAGAAAATTCCCCAGGCGGGCATTGTGCAGATCGATCATGACGTGGAGATCGGCGCAAATGCCACCATCGATCGGGCTCGCTTTGGCCGCACCTGGATTCAGGAGGGCACCAAAATCGATAACCTCGTGCAGATCGCGCATAACGTGGTCGTCGGCAGACATTCGCTCCTCGTGGCCGGCGCGGCCATTGCCGGCAGCACCACGCTCGGAAATTACGTGACGCTGGCCGGGCAGGTCGGGGTGGCGGGTCACCTTCACCTCGCCGATCGTTCCATCGTGGGCGCGCAGGGCGGCGTGGGCCGCGATCTGGAAGAGGGCGAGGTGATGTGGGGTTCCCCGGCGCTGCCCATGCGGCAGCAGAAGGAACTGGTGGTGCATTGGAAAAATCTCGGGAAGCTCTTCAAGCGCGTCAAAGCGCTCGAGCGGGCGGGCAGCGAGCCGCCGGAACCCTCGCGCCGTCCATGAGCGAGCTCGCGATTGTGCTCAGCACATTTGCCAGCCGCGAAGAGGCCGCCAACATCGTGCGCACCCTGGTGGAGGAACGTCTGGCGGCCTGTGGAAATATGGTGCCCGGCCTCGAATCGATCTATCGCTGGAATGGCGGGATTGAGCAGGCTTCTGAAGTAATCGTCCTGCTGAAATGTCCCGCGGCGGGCTCGGCGAAACTGCGGGAGCGGCTGCTCGCGCTTCATCCGTATGAGGTGCCGGAGTGCGTCGTTCTCCGCTCCTCGGATGTTTCCCCAGGCTACTTGAATTGGCTGATCGATTCCTGCGGTCCGTAGGGCGGCACCTGTTCACGGCGTGACTAGCCGGATGGCCGCGCGCCTTTCCGCCGCACCTGCATGGCCAGCACGCAGACATCGTCCTCGAAGTTCTCCGAGCCGCCGTATTCGCGGGCATCCGCGAGCAGCGCGCTGAGCAATTCCTCCGGCGCTTGCTGCCGATGGGCGCGCAGCAGCGCTCCGAACCGGTGATCGTCGTACAGCTCGCCTTCGCCATTTTCGATCTCGGACAGGCCGTCGGTGTAAAAGAGGATCGTCTCGCCGGGATGAAGCTGATGCTCGTGCGTCTGGTATTGCGACTCGCTGAAGAGCCCCAGCGCCGCGCTGCCGCTTTCCCCGTGGGGCCGAATCGCGCCGACCTCCTCGCCCGTGACCAGATAGGGCCGGGGATGGCTGGCGTTCGCGTAGCGCAGCAGTCCCGTCCGGGTGTCGAAGATCCCGAAGAGCGCCGTCGAAAAGGTCACATCGCTCCCCATCTGCTGGAAGATTTTCGTGTAGTTCGAGTTGAGCTGCGTGAGCAGCGCGCCGGGATCGTGCGCATAGTCGCGCAGGTCCTCCAGCAGGCCACGGATCGTCGCCACCACCAGCGCCGAACGGATCCCGTGCCCCATCACGTCCGCGATGACCACCGCCACCTCATGCTCCGACACTTCGCGAATGTCGAAAAAGTCGCCGCCGATCGTGCCGCTCGGGCAATATAGATGACGGAAACGCACCATCTCCTCCGTGCCGTCCGCCCGCCTTGGAAACGTCAGGAAATCGGTCGGCAGCAGCGCCTGATGCAGCTCGCCCGCGATACTCAGGTCGTCCTGCATGGCCGCGTTTTGCGAGCTGAGGGCCTCCGCGTAGGCCTCCAGTTGCTGCTGCGCCTGTTTCTGGATCGAGACATCGAGGATCGAGAGCACCATCCCCGCCTGCTCGCCATCGGTGTTCACATTGGCCGAGATGCTGACGTGGCCGAAAAAGGTGCTTTCATCCGCCCGGCGCAGCTCTAGCTCGCTCTCCCACGTCTCTCCGCGCCCCACCGTCTCCGTGATCTCCCGCACCTTCTCCGGCTCGCAGAGCAGGTCGCCCAGGCC
The DNA here is from genome assembly GCA_041743065.1 of Chthoniobacterales bacterium. Classification (GTDB taxonomy): domain Bacteria; phylum Verrucomicrobiota; class Verrucomicrobiia; order Chthoniobacterales; family Chthoniobacteraceae; genus JBBSOD01. The sequence continues at coordinate 2,028 of JBGTNO010000084.1, read as the reverse complement.
GCGCCCCTGCGGCTCGTCGTCGTTGGTGAACAGGAAAAAGGCGAGGAAAGCGGGATTGCAATACTCGATGGTGCCGGTGAGACCGGTGATGGCGATGGCGCTGCTGGCGTTTTGGATCGCGGTATAGCCCGTCCGCAGCCGCTCCTCCTGATCTTTTCGCAGCGTAATATCCCGCACGAAAAATCCGAGCCGGTCCCGCCCGCCCAGCTTGATCCGGTTCACCGAGATCTCCGCCGGAAAATAGGTGTCGTCAATCCGCTGGCAGAAGGCCTGCATCAGGACGAAGCGGTTTTTTTCCAGCGTCTCGAAGACCGTGCCCAGCAGCTCTTCCTCCGCCCCGCAAATCAGCGTGAGGATATTCCTCTGGGCGAGCTGCTTCTCGTCGCCCGCGAAAAACTGATGCGAGCGCAGGTTCGACATCACGATGGTGCCGTCCAGCTCCGTGATAAATGCCCCGTCGTACACGCTGTGGAGCAACTGCCGGACATCCTCGCTCGGCGGTTGCGCCAGGCTCACGCCCGCCGGCTTGGGGAGTTTGATAACCTGCTGCGGCCGGCGATTCGCCTCCGCCAGCCCGGCGCTTCTCTTGGCTTCGCCGAGCAAATCCGGCGAGAGGTCGATGCGCATCGTCGTCCCAAACTGATGGGCGGGAGTGCGGTCGGCGGCCGGGCGTTCCTCGGGGGGATCTTCGTTCATACGCTGAAGAAAAAGATGGCCCCATGTTCGCGGCGAAATGAGAGAGAGGCAAAGTTTATCTGGTAAAAACCACCAAGGGCCAGATACCGGGTGCGCTCCTCCCCCGGAATCGGATTCCGATTTCCAGAGTTGCACTCTCCGGCCCCGCTTCGCATCTTCACCCCCATGAAAGCCACCGTCATCGTGACGCCGAAACTCAGTGTCCTGGACCCGCAGGGCGTGGCCGTGCGCGAGGCCATCCGCCATCACGATCTCGCCGGCGTCCGGAGCGTCCGCATCGGCAAGATCATGGAGATCGAGAGCGAGAGCGACATCCCCGAGGAAAAGCTCCACGAGCTCTGCCGCGACCTTCTTTCCAATCCCGTCATCGAGGATTACCGCTTCGAAATCGAGTCGCCCGCGGCATGAAGGCCGCCATCGTCCGCTTCCCGGGATCGAATTGCGATCAGGACTGCCGCCACGCCCTGCGCGACGTCTTCGGCGTCGAAACCGATTACGTCTGGCACAAGGACACGTCTGTCGAAGGGTATGATCTCATCGTGCTGCCCGGCGGTTTTTCCTACGGCGATTACCTGCGGTGCGGCGCCATCGCCAAGACCTCGCCCATCATGCGGTCCGTGCGAGACGCCGCCGCCTCCGGCACCCTTGTCCTCGGCATCTGCAATGGCTTCCAGGTTCTCTGCGAAGCCGGTCTCCTGCCCGGCGCCCTCATCCGTAATCGCAGCCTCCATTTCATCTGCGAGCACCGTTGGCTGCGCGTCGAAAACTCCGACACCCCCTTCACCTCCGCCAGTCGCGAGGGCAATTTGCTTCACCTTCCCATCGCCCACGGCGAAGGCAACTACCGCGTCGATCCCGAGACCCTGGAAACGATGCGCGCCCGCCGGCAGATCGTCCTCCGCTATTGCGACGTCACCGGCGAGCCCACCGATCCCGCCAATCCCAACGGCTCCCTTGAGAACATCGCCGGCATCTGCAACCAAGCGCGCAACGTCTTCGGCCTCATGCCCCATCCCGAGCGCGCCTGCGACCTCCTCCTCGGGAGCGAAGACGGCAAAGTGATCTTCGAGTCCATCCTTTCGCGCGTCGCCCGGGGCGGGTCTCCACTGCCCCCCGTGGCCTTCCGGGACGGTTGATCGCTCAACTCGCGGGTCCGGGCCGCTCAGGTTGCGCTTCCGCAGAGCCTTATCCTGTCAGGACTTGGTACGGTGGAAGCGCTCCCGTTTGCCGTTGCTTTGCGGATAATGCGGCGAGGTGAGCACAGGGCTGGTCTGCCAGAGCCGGATGAACTCCACGCAAATCGCGCGCGATGAACGCGCGGGCGCGGTCGGA
>JBGTNO010000083.1:0-3164 GCA_041743065.1 Chthoniobacterales bacterium | reverse complement strand
TGGCAAATTTCACCCGCGCCTCCAGCGGGATGAAGACATCGCTCTCGCGGGTGAGATAGACCTTGAAACCCTGGCGGCGCAGCAGGTCGCGGATGCGCCGCGCGGTATCGAGCGTGAAGTCGGCCTCCGCGCCGTAGCGACAGGTCGCCCCGCGGTCGTGACCGCCGTGGCCGGGATCGAGAATGATGGTATCCACTTTGTCGGCTCCTTTGATTCGACTCGGGCGCAGCACCGGCTCGATCACTTTGGTCAGGTCCATCCGGGAAACGAGCAGCCGCCCCTCGTGCTCGGCCACCGGATAGCTCAAGATGAACTTCAAGTTGTTAATGAAGAGCTCGTTCGATCCGCTGCTGGCCCGCAGATTGCGGTCGGTGTTGCCCATTTCGCCGCGATTCCCAACCTTCCGCAAGCCGCCCAACTCATAGAAGCTGGCCACATTATCCAGCGTCACGTAATCGCGTCCACTGATCTGGATGAGGTTCCAGTCACCAGCCCACGCCGCCGCCAGACTCGTCCAGAAGATGGCGGCACAGAGTAATTCCCTCATTTCAGGCGCGGGTTATGAGCGCCCGGCCGCCACAAGGCAAGCGGTTTCTCGACGGCTCCCGCCTCGCATTGCTCTCTTACTCTTGCTCTTGCTCCTCCTCGTAATCTTGATCTTCCTGATTCACCGTGCGGGGGAGATTAAGATTATGAGCAGGAGCAAGATTGGGAGGGGATTTCCCTCGGTGGCTACTGCCCGTAGATGGCATTCAGCAACTCCCCAAGCCGGTAGCCGGCAATCGCCACCTGCTTACGGGCAATGTCGCGTGCCTCGTCGATGTAAGCCTGGGTCAGATGGTAGGTGTTATCGCTCTGCGGTTTCGGAAGTTTCCCGTAGCCGAAGTCGTATCCCAGCCGATGACTCTCCAACGCCCAGGTCATGGGATCGCCCGCGTCCGGCACCACCGTTTTCGGAAATTCCTTCTCGATCAGGCTCGCCTGTTCGCGGACCATCGGCAGCGCCTCTTGGTGCCCCTTCAGCGGCTGACTCGGGAGATAAACGGGCGCGTAAAAGCTGGCCTCGGCCTTCCCATCTTTGAAGACACGGCGATACGCGCTATCCCAGAAGTAATGCAGGTTGTTGCCCTTCGAAAACAGGAGATCAACCTTGGGACTGCGCAGGTTGGCAATCTCGCGCTTGTTCCCCCCCGCGTCGTCGTCGCTCGTGGTGTGGAGCGGTTGATGCACATCCCCCTCCAAATGGAGCAGCATGACTAAAGCCTCCGCTTTATCTTCCGGCGAAGCTTCGCCCTGCAACTTTTCCAGACACTGCCGCAGGCCCCAGATCACATCCGGCGGATTGCCTCCTTCCGGCACCGGCGTGCCCTCGGCGGTGAAGGGGAGATTAACGTAGTGCCACTCATTGTAGTCACGCGTGCGAGCCCGGATGTCATCCATCCAACAGGCGGCGCTGACGAAATCGTAATCGCCCTCTTTCCGGCCGAAGGTGGCCATGGCTTCGGCGATCTTCGTTTTGGCCGCGGGCGTGAGCTGATCCTCCGCGATCTGGCTGATGAGCATATGCCCCAGCGGATCCCAGGCCAAAGCGGTATGGGCGAGAGACAGAGTGACGAGGAGGGGAGTGAGGAGGAATCGTTTCAAAGCGGGTAAAGGTTAGCGTTCTCAGCAACGGTTCGCCATTGGATACTTTGACGCCTCTTGACGGCCAATAGCCGACACCCGATGCTCTTTTCATGGACACAGCCCAGATGCCGATGGTCACGGCAGAGGATTATCAAAACATGCCCGAGACGGGTCCGCGCTACCAGCTCATCGAAGGAGATCTCTACATGTCCCCTGCCCCCAACCGCTTCCATCAAGACATTTCCTTAAATCTCGAGAGAATCCTTGACCGGTGGCTCGAAAAACATCCGATCGGCAAACTCTATCATGCACCGTTCGACGTTTACCTCGATGAATTCAACGTGTTCCAGCCCGACATACTTTTCGTCTCGAAAGAGCGTTTGTCGATCCTGAGTGACCGAGGCGCGGAGGGCGCTCCCGACTTTGTTATCGAGATACTTTCACCGAGGAATGCCAAGATCGACCGCTTCAACAAACGCAAGATGTATGGCCGCCATGGCGTGACCGAGCAATGGATCATCGAGCCCGAAACGAAGCGCATTCTCGTCTATCGTTTTGCCGACCACAGCGACAAACCCTCCGTCATCCACGAACATGGCGCCGTCATCGAGACCGCCCTTCTCCCCGGTCTCCAGATCGACACCCGCCAAGTCTTCGCCCAATAAAATCCCGGTGATCCCGGTAATCCGGTAAATCCCGTGTAGTTCGTTTTTGCTTCCCGGCGCGACTCGGCTATGGTCCGCGCCTTATGTTGACCGTCGGGAATCTCAGCAAAGGCCACGCCGGCCGGGTGCTCTTCGAAAATGTGTCGCTCCAGGTCAACCGCGGCGACCGCCTCGGCCTGATCGGCGCGAACGGCGCGGGGAAGACCACCCTCTTCTCCATCATCCTCGGCCAGCAGCCGCCCGACACCGGCGACGTGACCATGCAGCGCGGGGTGACCCTCGGATTTCTCCCGCAGGAAAGCGCCCCTTCCGCCGACGAGTCCATCCTCGAACTCGCCATGAACGTTTCCCCCGAGATGGAGGAAACCCAGCGCGCCCTTCGCGAAAATCCCGACGAGGAAACCATCGAGCACCACGAAGCGCACGCGCGTTTCGTCGAGCTGGACGGCTTCGCGCTGGAGGCCAAGGCCAAGCGTGTCCGCGCCGGCCTCGCCTTCCGCGAGAGCGACCACCCCCGCGAGGCGCGCACCATGAGCGGCGGGTGGATCATGCGCGCGCACCTCGACCGCCTCCTCGTCATGGAGCCCGATCTGCTCATGCTCGACGAGCCGACCAACCACCTCGACCTCGAATCGCTCGGTTGGTTTCAGAATCACCTCATGAACTACCGCGGCGCCATCCTCACCATCTCGCACGACCGCGCTTTCCTGAATGCGATCTGCGATCACATCGTCGAGATCAGCCGCAAACGCCTCCACCGCTACGCCGGCAATTACGACTTCTTTCTCGAGCAACGCGCCGCCCGCGAAGAGCAGCACCGCCAGGCCTACGAGAATCAGCAGAAGGAGATCGCGAACTTGCAGCAGTTTATCG
>JBGTNO010000082.1:0-2741 GCA_041743065.1 Chthoniobacterales bacterium | reverse complement strand
ACTTGTGCTCTGGGCAATCATGCCCAAAGCCTGAGATGTTTCCCTGATCCCGATGATCGGTCGGAGAGAAAAAATCTGCTCTCTCTCGCCTCATCGGTGAGAAACTGCGGAAGCCAGTCGCTCGGCAGCATGGCAGACCTGCGAAAACTTTAGCGGTCCGTCTCTGTATTTCCTTGAGGTGAGCCTGACCGCGATTTACAAATCTGCGAATCCGCTGACCGACTCCCGGATCTGACATAAGCAGCGTCAAGGCCACAATATGATAATTTTCATAATTTCTGTTGCTATTGGGCCTTAATTTCTTTAAATCTCGGTCAGTCAGATGAAATCTATGAAAAACTCCGTGCTTGCTGTCCTCGCCCTCGCCGCCGCTTCGTTGACCATTGGCTGCGCGCACACCGAAACCGCTTCCCGCTCCCCGGCGGGAGATACCCGGATTGCCTCTTCGGAGACAATCAGCCCAAGTCTCCCCGCCGTTGCGGCGCCGCCTTCGGGCAGCAGCTGGGGCCGAAACAGCCGCCTGTTTTAAGCTCGGATCGGAGGAGGCCCGGCCCGGGAGGCCTTGTTTCAGGACGGAGCCTTGGCTTTGCCTCAAGTTCGCGCGCCGGTCTTTGCCGATTGACCCGGCGGAGAAAAACGCGACGATCTGCGGCCTGTGGTCCTGCCCGACGACCAGCTTCTCTTCGACTCCGCTTTTCTGGCCAGCCTTGCCAAGCTGGAACTGCTGGCGCGAAAACACCACGCGAGCGATCAGTCGGCCGAACGCCGGGCGCGACGGCTTGGCGCGAGCCTCGAATACGCCGATCACCGGAACTACGCTTTCGGCGACGACCCGCGGCGGATCGACTGGAACATCTACGGGCGGCTGGATCGGCTTTTCGTAAAACTCTACGAGGCGGAGCAGGATCTGCCGGTTCATTTTCTCGTCGATGCGAGCGCCTCGATGCGCTGGCGACCGGAGGAAAAGGCGACGCCGCGCTCGAAATTCGATCAGGCGCGGCGGCTGGCGGCCGCGCTCTCCCACATCGCGCTGACCCGACTGGACCGGGTGAATCTGCACCGGTTCACCGGCGAGAGCGTGGTGGATGTCGGCTCGATGCGCGGGCGCGGCCAGTTTCACAAGGTGCTGGATTTCCTGCGCGAGACGCCGCCGGAGAAAACCTCGGCCCCTTCGCTGGAGAAATGCCTGCAACTTTTCGCGCAGCGACAGAAGCGGCGCGGGATGGTTTTTCTGCTCAGCGATCTATTCGATCCGGCGGGCTTCGAGCGCGGGCTGGCGGTGCTGCGGCATCACCATTTCGAGGTGGAAGTGCTGCAAATCCTGGATCCGGCGGAACTTGATCCGGCGCTGCGGGGCGATCTGCGGCTGCTCGACTGCGAGACGGGCCGGCCTCTCGACGTGACGGCGCAGCCGGGGCTGGTGCGGAAGTATCGGGAGGCGATCCGGCGCTACTGCGAGTCGGCGGAGACGTTTTGCCGGCAGCGGGCGTTTGGCTATCTGCGGCTGACCTGCGATCAGTCCTTCGAGGATATCGTGCTGCGCATCCTGCGAGAGGAAAGAGTGCTGCGATGAGTTTTCTGTTCGCGTGGGCCTGGGGATTTCTGGCGCTGGTGCCGGTGTTGATCGCCCTCTACCTGCTCAAGATTCGGCGGCGACCCACCACGGTCTCCACGCTGCTCTTCTGGCAGAAACTGCTGGAGGAAAACCGGCGGCGCGCGCTCTTCCAGCGGTTGCGGCGGCTGCTCTCGCTGCTGCTTTTTCTGCTGATCCTCCTGCTGCTCCTGCTGGCGCTGGCCCGGCCGGTGATCGGACGTCTCACCCGCGGCGGAGTGAGCACGGTGCTGGTGCTGGATCGCCGGGTGAGCATGCGGGCGGTGTGGGAGGGAACATCGAACTTCGAGCGAGCGCGCCAACGCGCGCTGGGAATTGCGCGCCAAAGCGACGAGCTGCGCCCGACGGCGGTGCTGCTCGCAGGAGGGGAGACGGAGATCGCCAGCCCGTTCAGCAGCGATCCGGCGGCGCTGGCGGCGCTCCTCGAGAAAGTGCGCCCGACCAGCGCGGGCGGTGAACTCGGCGCGGGGCTGGCGTTGGCTCGGCAGATTGCGACGTCGCAAGGAGAGAACGCCCGCGTGGTGGTGCTGACGGCAGATCCCGCCTTGAAGTCAGCCGAGGATGTAGAAGTCCTGCAAGTCGGGCGAAGCGTGGGGAACGTGGCCATCGTGGCCTTCGCCGCGCGCCCGGTGCCAAGCAGTCCGGAAACGCTTTCGGTGCTGCTAAGGGTCCGAAATTTCAGCGATGAGCGTCAGCGCGGCGAAGTGGAAATCACGCTGGATGAGCGGACGCTGGATGTGCGGCCCTACGATCTCGCACCGGATGAGACGTTCGCGGCGACGTTTCCACTTCTGCCGGAGATCGCGCCCTCCGGTCGCGGCTGGCTGATCGCGCGGCTGTCGCCCGACGACGCGCTCGTGGCAGATAACATCGCCTATGCCGCTCTCCCCGCCCGCGAACCGGCCCGCGTGCTGCTGGTCACGGCGGGCGACTGGTTTCTGGAGAATCTTCTGCGGGCGGATACCTCGATTCAGTTTGAGCTGCTGGAGCCGGGCCTCTTCCGGACGGAGATGGCGGCCGCTTTCGACGCGGTGATCCTGGACGACGTGGCGCTGCCCGATTTCGATCCGGCGCGGGCCGAGGGCAACTGGCTGCTGATCGGCCGAGCGGCGGCGGCTGACCCGCTGCC
>JBGTNO010000081.1:0-6478 GCA_041743065.1 Chthoniobacterales bacterium | reverse complement strand
CGCCATCACGGTCTGCCGACCGCACGCGCTCACGCTTTGCTGTGGGGATCGTCTCCAGCTCAAAGCCAACGCGATGACCGCCAGTGGAGCGAAGCTGGCGAACGGGGAGATTGTGACCGTCGCAAATATCAAGCGGACCGGCGAAATCGCTCTCGCCGATGGGCGGACGCTGCCTGCGAGCTATCGCCAATTTGTCCGCGGCTACGCCGTCACGTCTTACGGTTCGCAAGGGAAGACGGTCGATCATGTGCTCCTCGCCGACTCCGCGAACCGCGCCGCCACAAACGCGCAGCAGTGGTATGTGAGCATCTCGCGCGGCCGGAAGAGCATCCGCATCTTCACGCCCGACCGACTCGCATTGCGCAGACATATCATGCGCAGCGGCGACCGCCCGCTGGCGCTCGATCTCGCAACCGCGTCCGCACCCCGCCGGAGCCACGAGCATGTGCGCGGCCCAATGAAGCGCGGTCGCGAACTCGCGCGGCGCTTGTGCCGCGCCACGATGCGCGCCTGGACCGCCGCTTTCCTCAAACCCGAACCGCCACACCACCATGAAACGACATCTCGAAAACCCCAGCGTCCCGACCGCCCCAACGTGCTGGCAACGTGAAGCGCCAGCCGGGTGCCTTCGGGTCGAAACACCGGAAGGACAAGTCCATCTCTTTCCCTACGGGCAGCTTGTCACCGCATGCCTCGCGCGCACCGAGGAGGGCGAGACGGTGCGAATCACATTCGCGAGCCACGAAGTGGAGATCATTGGCCGCAACCTGCGCGACCTTCTTCTCGCGCTCCAGGACTTCGCCGTGAAGTGGATTCGCGCAACGCCGCAGCGCTATCGATCGCTCGTCGATGGAGAGGGAGGCATCGTGTCGAAAATCGCGGTGACAGCGATTGAGTGAACCCCGAGTTTTCCTCCCAAGAACTCGCTGTCTGATGCTAATCTGAAGGCACAATGAAGGCGCTGATCTGTCCTCACTGCGACTCGAAAGTTTCAGAAACCGCACACGTCTGTGCGGGGTGCGGAGCTGAAATCGTTCGTGGGGCGACGAGGCGCGAGCGCTCGCTTGCCGGTGTCGTCTTCGTGTTCGGTGCCATCCTGGTTGCTCTCGTGGTATCGCGGGCAGTTGAGCTTGGGCGCGGCTCGCTTTCGTTGCCTGACCCGCGATCCGACAGCGCGCTGCTCTATTTTTTCTGCCTGCTAGCGATGGTCGCTCTCAGCTACATGATTGGGAAAGGCGTTGCCCGCCTCTTTCGCCGGTCTCAGGTCCGTTTTTTTCGGAGCTACCGCCATCGTTAGCTGCGCCGGAATTCCGCTCGCGCCATCGTCGAAAGCGCTGCGCGGGAGTGAGTCCGTCCTTCTTTAGGAATTTGCGGGCACGACTCACCGTCGATGACGGTTCGAAGCGGCAAATCTGCCCGAGGTGGGCCGTGCTGCCGGTCGCAAATGCTGGCATTCATGCAACGCGCGTCGTAGCTGCTCGCAATGTCCCTGGCTTCGTGACCATCGCGAAGTGCTCCCAATGCAAACGTGAAGGCCAGCTTTTGCCAATGGATCACTTTGCAGTTGTCCCAATGAAGTTGCTCCAATTCCTGAGCGAGCACCGCCGCACGTCTCTGAAGACGAGCGGATGATCGTCGCTTGGAAAGGTCTGTTCCGCGGACGCTTTCGCGTTTTTCCGTGGGGCGGTTCGCGTCGTCGTGCGGCATGCAACGAGCCTGCAAGCGGATGATCGGCGAGCTGCTCCGGGGCCGGAGTAATGCGGGGAAACGCCGCGATCGTCGCGGTTGCTCTCGCCGTCGCGCATCCCGGTGCCGGGGTTGTGGCACGTTCGAGATCAGCATTGCCTATGAACTGCGCCCGACTCCGCTTGAATGCCGCGACCACGACGATCCTCGTTCGGGACGGACGGCCGCGCATACTGGCGCGCCTGCCCAGGAAAAAACACGAGGCTGAACCTCGCGCTCAGACTTTCACGGATCGCGCTGGCATAGCCCCTACCTCCACGGCGCGTCCGCCGTGACCGAGCGGCATAGACCGATGAAGGTCTCTTCCGCAAACGACCGCCGCCGACCGTCCCATGTCACCACCGCCCATTGTCTCCGCAGTTTCCTCCGCCCCAGCGGCAGCGCCACCAGCGAGCCGCTCTCGATCTCCGCTTCCGCGATCCACGGCGAGATAATCCCCACCCCGATGCCCAGCTTGGCCATTTCCTTGATGGCATTCATCGCCCCGAGCTCGATCGAAGATGGCAGCACCAGATTCTCCGCCGCGAAGTAAGCCTCGATCATGCGGAAGGTGTGCGTCTGCTTTTTGTAAACGATGTAGGTCTCCCGGGTGAGCTCCTCCCGCTGGACATGACCCGACACCGCCCACGGATGCGCCGGATGCACCACGAATTGCAATTCATCCTCGAACAGCGGCGTCACCTCCATCCAGTCCTCCCGCTGCGGCACCAGCGCGATGGCCAGGTCCACCCTCCGCTGGCGCAGCGCTGCCAGCGATTCCGCGCTGTCGCCCGGTTCCAGCACGATCCGCGCTCTCGGGAAACTTTCCTTAAACTCGCGCAGCACCGTCGGCAGCAGAAACTCGCAAGCCGTCGAGCTGGCCCCGATCCGGATCCGCTCGGTGCCCCATTGTCCCAGCCGCGTTAGCTCTTCACGGGCGTTCGCCATCTCCGCGAGGATGCTTTCCGCCCGCACCAAAAGCTGTTCGCCCGCCTCGGTAAGTGCGGCCTTTTTACCAAGTCTGGCGAAAAGAACGCAGCCGACATCGCCCTCCAGGGTCTTCATCGCATGACTGACCGCCGACTGGGAGAGCCCAAGTTGCCGCGCGGTGGCGGTGAAGCTACCCGTCCGGGCCAGACTCACGAACGCTCTAAGCTGCCTGCTATCCAAGACATGCGTCATGTATGAAAATCATTCATCATTTCGATGAAAACTACCATCACAATTTATGGCTGAGTTTCGATTTATGGCACGCAGGGCGCTATGGCTTCGCGGCCAATGCCACCCGCCATCCACCGTCATTGCGAGCAAATCGAGATGGGCTACGTGCCCCTGGTCGATTGCGCTCCGCTCGTCGTGGCGGAAGCGCGGGGCTTTTTCCAGAAACGCGGCCTGCAGGTCCGGCTGCGACGCGAGGCCGGTTGGGCGACCATTCGGGACAAGGTCATCTACGGCGAGCTCGACGCCGCTCCCGCTCTCGCCGGGATGGTGCTCACCGCCACCCTCGGCGTGGGCGGTCGCCCCGCCATCCCCTGCCTCACCGCGCTCATCCTCAGCCTGAACGGCAACGCCATCACCCTCTCGAAGCGGCTGTACGATCACGGCGTGACCGACGGGCCCTCGCTCCGCCATCACCTGCAGAAGCGCTCCGATCGCCAGCCGGTCACCCTGGGCACTGTCTTCGCTGGCGGCGCCCACACCTGGCTGCTGCACCGCTGGCTGACCGATCACGGCATCGATCCACGGCAGGATGTGCGCATCGCCGTCGTTCCGCCGCCGCAGATGGCGAACAGTCTCCGGGCCGGCCACATCGACGGCTACTGCGCGGGCGAACCCTGGAACAGCCTCGCGGTCGAGTCCGGCGTCGGCGTCGTCGTCGCCACCAGCGCCGATCTGGCGCATCGCCACCTCGAGAAGGTGCTCATGGTTCGCGCCACCTTTGCCGAGTTCCGGGCGGCGGAACACGAGGCGCTGGTGGCCGCGCTGCATGAGGCCTGCCAATTTTGCCAGGCGCCGGAGAATCGTGCGGAGGTCTGCGCCCTTCTCGCCAGTCCGGACGTTCTCGATCTACCCGCCGACATTATCGGCCGGAGCCTGCAAGGTCCGTTTCGGCGGCAACAGCAGCACGATTCACCGGAAGGAGCGCTCGTCATCTTCGGCGCTGGAAACACCAACAAACCGGACCGGGACAAGTATCTGGAAGTCTGCGAGCAGCTCCGATTCACCCGCGTGATTGACCGCAGTCAGGAGGCCGCCACCGAAGGCTGTTTCCGCCCCGACCTCTACGATGCGGCTCTGCAACGCCCTAGCCAGCGGGATATTTCCGCCGCCTGAACCCTCGACTTCCAACACCAGCAAACCAGCAAAACCAAACCAACACACCACACCCACTCATGAAAAAACCCAGCAAACGGCCTCTGGCCCAAAAAGTAGGAGGGTTGCTTGCGACAACCCTCCTTTTCAACGCGGCGGCCTCTGGCGGAGAATCCTCCACATCGAAATCTTACGTCGAGAAAGAGGTAACACCTCCGCTCGTCGAAAGCAACCCGCTCTGCTTCCTCGGCGGCGCGGTCTGCTTCGATGTCGAAGAACGTCTCCGCCTCGAGATCCGCTCGGATAATTTCGACTTCGCCGACAGCGTCAACGCGCAGACGGACGACACCTTTCTTCTCCAGCGCTTCCGCCTCGGGATGCTGGTGAAGCCGTCGCGCTGGTTCAAATTCTACGCGCAGGGCCAGGACTCGCGGGAAATTGATTCCGACCGGCCAAACATCCCCTTCGCGCAAGCCGCCGAAGGAGATGACAACTTCGACCTGCTCGAAGCCTGGGCCGAGTTCTCGAACTACGACAAATTCCCCATCGGCGTCCGCATCGGCCGCCAGGGCTTGAAGTTCGGCGATCAGCGTTTGGTCGGCACCTTCGAGTGGAATAACTTCTCGCGCCGGTTCGACGCCATCCGCGTCACCTACCAGGCGCCGGATAAAAGGGCCACCGTCGATCTGTTCGCCGGCTCCGTCGTGAACATCTATCGCGACGAATGGAACCGCTCGGATCTGTTCAATGCTAATGAAACCAACCGCGATCAGATCTTCGCCGGCCTCTACGCCAGCACGGTTCCCTTCAAGGGCGTGACCGCTGATTTCTACGGCTTTTATCTTCATCAGAATAACAGCCAGCTCCCCACCCCGCCGAACGACGACACCAACTTCGCCACCATCGGCACCTTGATCAAAGGCGCACCCGCCGCCTTCCAAGGCTGGGAATGGGACACCGAACTGGCGGCTCAGTCCGGCGAAGTCCGCGGCCAGCGCCTCACCGCCGCCGCCGCCCACGTCGGCCTCGGCTACAACTGGCTAGAGACCGCCTGGAAACCGCGTCTCTATGCCCAGTATAACTTCGCCACCGGCGATGAAGATCCGACCGACGACACCATCGAGACATTCCAGAATCTCTTTCCGACCAACCATCTGCACTACGGCTATATCGACGCCTTTTCCTGGCAGAATCTCCATAACCCGTCGCTCACCTTTCAAGCCACGCCCTGCAAGAACCTGACCACGGCGCTGACCTATCACGCCTTCTTCCTCGCGACTAATGAAGATGCCGCCTACCGCGCCAACGGCGTCGCCACCATCCGCGGCGGGCGCAATCCCGAAGCCAGTAAATTCGTCGGCACGGAACTGGACTTCACCGCCGCCTACAAAGTCAACAAATACCTCTCCTTCCTCGTCGGCTACAGCCGCTTCTTCGCGGGAGACTATCTCGCGGACACCGGCCCGCGCGACGACGCCGATTTCGCCTACTTCCAGACCGAGATCAAATTCTAAATAACACCATGAAACGCTTCAAACTAGCTAGTCTTCTCCTCACCGCCGCCCTGGCTGTCCTCCAGCTCCAGGCCGCGCCCATCGACGCCGAAAAGCCCGAACTCAAGTTCGGCTTCATCAAGCTGACCGACTGCGCGCCCATCGTCATCGCCAAGGAACTGGGCTTCTTCGAAGAGGAAGGTCTCTTCGTCGAAGTCGAGGCCCAGGCCAACTGGAAAGTCCTGCTCGACCGCGTCATCAGCGGTGAGCTGGACGGCGCGCACATGCTCGCCGGCCAGCCCATCGGGGCCACCATCGGCATCGGCACCAAGTCGCCCGTCATCACCGCCTTCAGCATGGATCTCAACGGCAACGGCATCACCGTTTCCAACGAAATCTGGAAGAAGATGCAGGCGCTCGATCCCGAGCTGGCCCAGGAAAAGCCGAAGCATCCCATCACGGCCGAGACCCTCGCGACCATCGCCAAGGAATACAAGAACGGCGGCACCCCGCTCAAGTTCGGCATGGTCTTCCCCGTCTCCACGCATAACTACGAGCTGCGCTACTGGCTGGCGGCTGCCGGCATCAGCCCCGGCTACTACACCGGCGGCGACACCACCGGCACCACCGATGCCGACATCCTGCTCAGCGTGACCCCGCCGCCGCAGATGCCCGCCACCCTCGCCCAGGGCACCATCCAGGGCTACTGCGTCGGCGAACCCTGGAATCAGCAGGCGGTCTTCAAGGGCATCGGCGTCCCCGTCATCACCGACTACGAAATCTGGAAAGATAATCCGGAAAAAGTCTTCGGCGTCTCGGAAGGCTGGGCGAAGAAATATCCCAAGACTCACGTCGCGGTCGTCAAGGCCCTCATCCGCGCCGGCCAGTGGCTCGATGCCAGCCTGGAAAACCGCAAGAAGGCCTGCGAGATCCTCGCGCGTTCCCAG
>JBGTNO010000080.1:0-10281 GCA_041743065.1 Chthoniobacterales bacterium | reverse complement strand
GCGTCGCCACCAGCCCGGCGGCGACATGCAGCGCCAGCACCCAGAAACAGAGCGAGGGCAGCGAGAGCTGCGTGCTGCTCACCTGCAGCACCGCTTCGTAAAATCGCGTATCCCGCATCGTGCCGATCAGGCCGGACCAGCCCCAATAGGCGGCAATGAAGGGCTGCGTCAGTTCTCCGAGCAGGGGCGGCAGCGCCAGCACCGCCCCCGAGAGCGGAAGCTGGAAACCGACCAGATAAATCGCGGTCAGCGAAGCCTGCTCCGCCGTGCGGGCCAGGCTGGAAATGGCCAGCGAGACGGCCGTCATGGCGGCGTTGACCAGCAGGAGCAAACCGATCTGCTCGAACAGCGGCCCCGGAAAGTTGCAGACCGCTTTCACAAACAGCCCCATCCACACCGACTGCGCGCAGACCAGCCCGGCCAGGAAGACCGCCTTGCTCGCGACATAGCTGCCGACCCGCACGCCGCCGAACTTCTCCTTCTCGAAAATGAGCCGCTCCCCCGCGATCTCGCGGGCGGCGTTATTCGCGCCCATCAGCGTGAGCAGGACGACCTGAAACATCATCAGCCCCGACACCAGCGAGCCGGCCCGGGAGGTGTCGCGCGAGAATTCCAGCGTCTCCGTGGCCTGGGCGAGCAGGTCGGTCCCGAAACCCATGGTTAGATTTCGAATGGCCGGCAACCCATCCAGCGCGAAAATGGCGACCAGACAGGGAAACCCAAAGATCAGCGCCAGGTGGAGCCCCATCTGCCCCCGATCCCGCAGAAAAAGCGTCAACCGCCGCCGCAGCAGCGTGACAAACTGCGACCCCGCGGAGGGCGCCGTCGTTCCCGTCTTGGCCCGCTCTTCATTTTCGGCCGGCGTCTCCACTTCGGCCCAGCCCGTGTGCTCGTAGTAGGCCCCGCCATGTTTTTCCCAGGAAGTGACCCACCCCTCGAGCGGCCGCATCGTGAGCCGCTGATAGACATCCTCCGGCTCATCGAGGTGAAAATAATGCGGCAGCATCCCCGGCGGCCCGTGATAAACGACGCGTCCCTCCCGCATCACGATCACGCTGTCGTAGAGCTCGAGGTGCCGCAGGCTGTGCGTCACGCTGATGACCAGCCGGTCGTGTTCGCGCGCCAGCCGATGCATCAGCCGGAGAATTTCCTCCTCCGATTTCGGATCGAGCCCGCTGGTGACCTCGTCCGCCAGCAACAACGCCGGCGAAGTGACCAGCTCCATGGCCAGCGCGAGCCGCCGTTTCTGTCCGCCGGAGAGGACCCGCACCCGCCGGTCGCCGATGGTTTCCAGGCCGACCTGCCGCAGGATATCGTCGATCAGGCTGTCGGACTGCTCCCGCGGCAGCCCCTTCACGCGCAACCGCAGACTGGCCGCCACACTTTCCCACACATCGAGCAGATCGTAGGCGATGCTGAACTGCGGCACGTAGCCGACCTCCGTGGCGTCGAGGTCCTCCTCGTCCGAAAGATCGCGCCCCTCCCAGCGCACACTCCCCCCGGTATGCTCCGCCAGACCCGCGATCGCCTTCAGGAGCGTGCTCTTGCCGCAGCCCGAGGCTCCGACGATGGCGGCGAAATGACCGCGCGGCAGCACCAGCGACACCCGATCCAGAATCGTGGACGTGGAACGCTGGAGGGTTACTTCCTTGAGCTTGAGCACCCCGCTATCCTGCCGCGCTCCGCCGCCGCGGGCAACATTAGTCCGATCTCCCTCCGCCCCGCGTTTTCCGACTTTTACATTTGAGCCCCCCGGGGGTTGGTCTAAAGTGCACCCCACTTCGACCTATGGCCTTTGCGACTCGGATTGACCCGGAACTTCTCGACGAAGAATTTCAACGCTGGAAACGCGACCCTCAGTCCGTGGACGGCTCTTGGTCCGCCTTCTTCGAGGGCTTCGAATTGGGCAACGCCCAGCCCGCTAAAAACGGCGCTCACTCCGCCGCCGCGCCCGGCCTCCCCGCGGCCGGGGCGCGCGATCCGCAGACCCGCGTCAACGCGCTCATCTACGCCTACCGCACGCTCGGGCACACCATCGCCCTGCTCGATCCGCTCGGCGAACCCCGCCCCGAACAGCCCGAGCTTTCGCTCGAGGAACTCGGTCTCGCCGAGGCCGATCTCGAGACCGTCGTTTCCTCCCCGCTTTACGCCGGCGGACGTTCCATGCCGCTGCGCCAGATGATCGACGAGCTGCGCGCCATTTATAGCAGCTCGATCGGCGTGGAATACCAGCACATCCAGAATTCCAAGGTCCGCCACTGGATCCGTGGCCAGGTCGAGGGTCGGCTCGAGGCGCCCCCGCTCTCCGCCGACGAGCAGAAACGCACGCTGCGCGTCCTCATGGAAGCGGCCAGCTTCGAAACTTTCCTCCATACCCGCTACATCGGCCAGAAACGCTTTTCGCTCGAGGGCGGCGAATCGCTCATCGTGGCGCTCGACGCCATTTTGCAGGACTGCCCGGAACTCGGTTTTCAAGAAATCGTGATGGGCATGGCGCATCGCGGCCGGCTCAATGTGCTGGCCAATTTCCTGCAAAAATCGCTCCGCACGCTCTTCACCGAATTTTCGGAGAACTACATGCCCAACCTGGTCGGCGGCGACGGGGACGTGAAATATCACCTCGGCTACAGCTCGACCCGGAAAACCGTCTCGGGGCAGGAGATCCACATTCTTCTTTCGGCAAACCCCAGCCACCTGGAAGCCGTCGATCCGGTCGTCGAGGGCAAGGCCCGGGCGCGCCAGCGCGTCCTTCAGGACACCGCCGAGCGCGGGAAAGTGCTGCCGCTCCTGCTGCATGGCGACGCCGCCTTTGCCGGACAGGGCGTGGTCGCCGAGGTGCTGAATCTTTCGCAACTTCCCGGCTACAAGACCGGCGGGACCGTCCACATCATCGTCAATAATCAGATCGGCTTCACCACGCTGCCCGCCGATGCCCGCTCGTCGAACTACGCGACGGACGTGGCCAAGATGATCGAGGCTCCGATTTTTCATGTGAACGGAGATGATCCGCTCGCGGTGCGCTTCGTCACCGAGGTGGCGCTCCGTTTCCGCCAGCAGTTCAAGCGCGATGTCGTGATCGACCTGTATTGCTATCGCCGGCACGGCCACAACGAGGGCGATGAACCCGTTTTCACCCAGCCCGCCCTTTACAAGACCATTGGCGAGCACCCGCGCGTCTCGGATATCTTCGAGAAGAAGCTCATCGAATCCGGGGTGATCCCGCAGGCGGAGGCGGACCAACTCGAGCGGGAATTCCAGGGGCGGCTCGAAGCGGCGCTCGCCGAGGTCAAGGCCGCGGAACAGGAGAAGAAGCTCAATCAGTTCGCGGACTCGACCGCCGTTTTCCAGCCGACTTTTTCCTTCGATCCGGTCGATACCACCGTGACGGCCGAGACCATCGCGCAGGTGGCCCGGGCTCTCACGACCACACCCCCCGATTTCCACGTGTTGCCCAAGATCAAGCGGATGCTGCTGGATCGCCGCCGCAAAGTGCACGAGGACGGCGGGCCGTTTGACTGGTCCTACGCCGAGAGCCTCGCCTTCGGTACCCTGCTCGCGCAAAAAATTCCGGTCCGCCTTTCCGGGCAGGACAGCCGGCGCGGGACCTTCAGCCAGCGCCATTCCGTGCTTTACGATGAGAACACGCGTGACCGCTATTTCCCGCTGCGCAACATCTGTGAAGATCAGGCCAGCTTCTGCGTTTACAACAGCTTCCTCTCGGAGGCCGCCGTGCTCGGTTTCGACTACGGCTATTCGCTCGAGTACGACAAAATGCTCTGCCTCTGGGAAGCGCAGTTCGGCGATTTCTCGAATGGCGCGCAGGTCATCATCGACCAGTTCATCGTTTCCGCCGAATCGAAATGGCAGCGCCCGAGCGGCATCGTCATGCTGCTGCCGCACGGCTACGAGGGCCAGGGCCCCGAGCATTCCAGCGCCCGGCTGGAGCGTTATCTCCAGCTCTGCGCGGAGAACAACATCCAGGTCGTCTATCCTTCGACTCCGGCCCAGTATTTCCACGTGCTGCGCCGGCAGATGCTGCAGTCTTTCCGCAAGCCGCTCATCGTGATGACGCCCAAGAGCCTGCTCCGCCAGGAGAAGTGCGTGTCGCGCCTCGAGGATTTCACCAGCGGCGGTTTCTCCGAGATTCTGCCCGACCCGGCCGCGCCTTCGCCGAAAAAAGTGGACCGCGTGATCCTGTGCTCCGGCAAGGTTTACTACGACCTCCAGGCCCATCGCGAAGAGCGGAAAATCAAGCATGTCGCCCTCCTGCGCGTCGAGCAGCTCTACCCGCTCCACCGCAAAGCGCTCGAGAGCGAGATTCGCAAATACGGCGAAGCCAAGATCGTCTGGTGCCAGGAAGAGTCGCAGAACATGGGCGCCTGGACCCACATGTCCGCCCAGCTGCGCTACCTTTTCAACCGGCAAATCTGGTATGCGGGCCGCAACGCCAGCTCCAGTCCCGCCGTCGGATCGCTGGCCGTGCATAAACGGGAGCAGAAACTCATCGTCGAGGACGCCTTCAACCTGTAGCCCTCCCTCCGGAGCAGCTTACCTATGAGTATCGAAGTCAAAATTCCATCCGTCGGCGAGTCCATCACCAGCGGTCTCATTTCCGCCTGGCACAAGGCCGAGGGCGACCAGGTCGCCGCGGGCGATCTGCTCCTGACGCTGGAAACCGACAAAGTTTCCTCCGAAATCGCGGCCGAGGACGCCGGCGTTCTTCACCTCCAGGCGCGGGAAGGCGAGGAAGTAAAAGTCGGCCAGGTCGTCGCCACCATCGACGACAGCGGAGCGGCCAGTCCCCCGCCCGTCTCCGAGCCCAAAGAAAAAACCGAAGCTCCGGCCCCCCAAGCCGACCAGAAACCCGCCGAAAAAGCGGAAGCCAAACCCGCGCCAATTGCTGAACCGGAGCCGCCCAGGCCGAGCCAGTCTCCCGCTCCCGGCCGTGACCCAAGCGGGCGCACCACGCGCCAGAAAATGTCGCCGCTCCGGCGCAAAATCGCCACGCAGCTCGTCATGGCGCAGCAGACCGCGGCCATTCTCACCACTTTCAACGAGGCCGACATGGGGGAAGTCATGGCGCTCCGCGGGAAACTCCAGGAGGACTTCATCCAGCGGCACGACATCAAGCTGGGCTTCATGTCTTTCTTCGTGAAAGCCGCCGTCGCCGCGCTCAAAGCCGTGCCCTCGGTCAACGGCCGCCTGGAGGGCGAGGAGTTCGTGCAAAACCACTACTACGACATCGGCGTCGCCGTCGGCACCGAGAAAGGGCTGATCGTCCCCGTGATCCGCGACGCCGGGCAGAAATCGTTCGCGGAGATCGAGCAGGACATCGCCGCTTACGCCAAAAAGGCGCGCGAAGGCAAGATCGTGCTCGAGGATTTGCGGGGCGGCGTCTTCACCATTTCCAATGGCGGCATTTATGGTTCGCTCCTTTCCACGCCCATTCTAAACCCGCCCCAGAGCGGCATTCTCGGCCTGCACAAAATTCAGGAACGGCCCATGGCGGTGAACGGCCAGGTCGTCATTCGCCCGATGATGTATCTCGCGCTCAGCTACGATCATCGCGTGATCGACGGCAAAGAAGCGGTCACTTTCCTCGTCCGCATGAAAGAAAGCATCGAGTCGCCCGCGCGCCTGATGCTGGATCTTTAACGCCTTAAACTAAACCGGATTCAGAGATTAACAGGATTGAAGGACTTTTGTTTAAAGTCGAATCCCGTGAATCCCGTAAATCCAGATAATCCTGTTTAGTTCGGCATCTACGCCGCGGCGGCGTGGACGCCCTGGTGGCCCATCAACCGCAGGGCCTGGGTGAGCTGCTCGACCTTGAGCGGTTTTTTCAACACGGAAACGGGGCCGTGCCTCAGAATCCGGTCGAGAATTTCGCTATCCGGATAGCCGGTGATAATCACCACCGGAAGATTCGGATCGATCTCGCGAGCCTGACGAAAAATTTCGTCGCCCTGGATGTCCGGGAGTACCAAATCCAGGAAACAAAAATCGAACTTCTGCTTCTTGAGCGCCGCAATGGCCTCCTCCCCATTGCTGACAATGACCCGGCTGAGCCCGGCTTTTTTCAAAAACAGCTTAAAAGTGGCCTGCACACTCGATTCATCGTCCACCACCAGCACGGAAGGCTGACCGCCCTGTTCGCTCTCATTATGAAGCACGTCCCGATCGAGCGCTTCTTTCTTCACCCGCCAGCGACCGCCGATCTGGACCGCCGGAAGCTGCCCGCGTTGCACTAGGTAATAAACCGTAGGAACCGGGATCCGGAGATATTCGGCGGTCTCTTTAACAGTAAGTAGATCGGGCATAATTGAAGCGCTATCCATAATTACTCATAATTTTCATCCTGAGAAAAGCTCGAATCCTAAAATTCTCACTTTTACCATTTGGCAGGCACGGGCTGGACATTCTCCGTGCGAAGATGGAGTATGTCCGCGTTTCGGCCCCTTTCATGAGTGCGATCTTTTTTAAACGTTTCTTGCAGAAACCCTTCCAGGTGGCCTCGATTGTCCCGAGCTCACGAGTTCTGATTAACCGCGTCTGCCGCCGTTTCGATTTTTCGGAGCCGCGGGTCATCGCGGAATTCGGGCCCGGCGAGGGGTGTCATACCCGCGAAATCCTGCGCCATCTGCTCCCGGGCTCACGCATGATTCTTTTCGAGCTGGATGCGGAACTGGCCGAGCATCTCCGCGAGCAGTTCGCGGGCGACGAGCGGGTGGAGGTCTTGAACGCGGACGCCGCCACTCTTCCCCAGGAACTGGCCAAGCGGGGCATCGACCTCTGCGATTACGTCGTCTCCGGCATTCCGTTCAGCATTCTGGAGTCGGGTAAGAAACGGCAGTTGCTCCAGTCCATCCACGATTCGCTCAAGGATGAGCCGCACGCCGCCTTCGTGATCTACCAGGTCACGGCCGAACTGCGAACGCACAGCCGCATGTTTCCCCGGCAGAAGTCGGAGTACTGTCTGCAAAATATTCCTCCGATGTTCGTGATTTCGTTCTTCAAGACTCCTCACGCGACGCCCCGGCCCGCCCGGGTCGCGGCCTAGAGGTCGCTTTCGATTCCCTGCCCTCATGCCACGCACTGAAAGTGATTCCATGGGACCGATGGAGGTTCCCGATCACGCGCTCTGGGGCGCTTCCACCCAGCGCGCCGTCCTGAATTTTCCGATCAGCGGTTACCGTTTTCCGCGCGGGTTCATCCGGGCGCTCGGGTTGTTGAAATGGGGCGCCGCCGAAGCCAATCTCGAGCTCGGCGGCCTCGACGAGCCCCGCTGCGACCTCATCTGCCGCGCCGCCGCCGAAGTGGCGGAGGGAGCGCTGGACGAGCATTTCGTGGTCGATGTTTTCCAGACCGGCTCGGGCACCAGCACGAACATGAACGTCAATGAGGTGATCGCCAACCGCTGCGCTCAACTGGCCGGCAAGGCGGTCGGCTCGCGCGATCCCGTCCATCCGAACGATCATGTGAACATGGGGCAATCGAGCAACGATATCATCCCCACCGCGATCCACGTGGCCGTGGGCGAGGCGCTGCGGCACGATCTGATGCCGGCGCTGGAGCGGCTGAATGCCAGCCTCAGCCGCAAGGAACACGAGTTCTGGGATGTGGTGAAAATAGGGCGCACCCACCTGATGGATGCCACGCCCATCCGGCTCGGGCAGGAATTTTCCGGCTTCGCCACGCAGGTGGAATACTCGCGGCTGCGGGTCGGCAACGCCATTGCCTCCATCGAGGAGGTGGCGCTGGGCGGCACGGCCGTCGGCACGGGATTAAATTGCCAGCCCGGCTTCACCTCCCACGTTCTCCTGCGCGTGAGCAGCCGGACGGGTATCGCCTTTCGCGAGGCGCGCAATCACTTCGAAGCGCAGTCGTCCAAGGACGGCCTGGTCGAGGTGAGCGGACTGCTCAAAACCGTGGCGACCAGTCTCTTCAAAATCGCCAACGACATCCGCTGGCTCGGTTCCGGCCCGCGTTGCGGCATCGGCGAGATCCAGCTCAAGCCCACCCAGCCCGGCAGCTCCATCATGCCCGGCAAGGTCAATCCGGTGATGTCGGAAATGATGATGCAGGTGAGCGCGCAGGTCATGGGCGCGGACACGACGATCACTTGGGCGGGCGCGAACGGCAATTTCCAGCTCAACGTCATGATGCCCGTCCTGGCCTACAATCTTCTCGAAAGCATCCGCCTGCTGGCCAACGCCTGTCGCGTTTTTGCCGAGCAGTGCGTCGAGGGCATCACCGCAAACGCTGATCGCTGCGGCGAGCTGGTCGAGTGCAGCATGGCCATGGTCACGAGCCTCGCTCCGATCATCGGCTACGACCGCGCCGCCCGGATCGCCAAGAAAAGCGCGGAGACCAAGCGCAGCGTGCGCGATATTTGCCTGGAGGAAAAGGTGCTGCCCGAGGATGAACTCCGCCGCGCTCTCGATCCGGTGGCGATGACCGGCGCCTGAGTCTCCGCCTTCCGCCACAGCCCGCCGTCACCCCACCCGCGGGCCCCCCGCCGTTTCCGGCGTGGTCACCATCCGCCGCACCAGATTCCGGGCGCTCACCATGCCGACGGCGCGCCCAGCCTGATTCACCACGATAGCCAGACCCGTGCGCGAGGTGCGCAATCGCCGGATGACCTGATGCACCGGATCGCTCGCCGCGACCTGCAGCAGCCCGCGCGAGTACACTCCCGCATTCTTCCGGCCCGCGCTGGCCTCCATCAGCACCTCGAAAATGTCCGCCGCGCCTTCGATGCGGCCATCGGCCGACTCGATCGGCACAAAGTCCACCCGATGCTCGCGCGAGACTTTCAAGAGTTCATTCACGCTGGCCTCGGCGGCCACGGTCGGGATGCGGTCGAGCGGCATCATCAGCTCCTCCGCCGCCACGTGCCGGAAGTCGAGCACGTTGTGAATCATCGCCCGTTCCTGCGGCGACATCTCGCCGCCCTGCGAGCTGTCGCTGGTAAAATAGCGAATGTCGTCGCGGGCTACGAAAAGGCGTTTTTCCTGCTTCCGCTTCTCCGGATAGAGCAGATCGATGAGCCCGCCGCCCAGGATCATGACCGGCGAGAGCAGCAGATCCGCCGCCCGCATGATGGAGGCCACCGCCGCCAGCGCGCGAAAAGGAAACCGCCGGAAAAGCGCCTTCGGCAGAAGCTGCAGCACGAAAATATAGCTCGGCAGCCAGGCCGCCACACTGATCGCGTAGCCGGCCTCGCCGTAGCGGCCGACCAGTTCCAGAGTGCTTAGCACGATGGCGCACACATTGAGCAGATTGGTGATAATCAGCGCGGTGAACAGAACGCGTTCCGGGTGTCGCAACAGGCGCTCCAGCCTCAGCGCGGCCGAATCGCGCTGACGCGCAAAATGGTGCAGCCGCACCCGGTTGATCGAGAGCAGCCCGGCCTCGATCCCCGCAAAAACGAACGACGCCACGGCGCAGCCCAGGACCGCCAGCCAGATCATCAGCTCTCCCCCTTCACCGGGGTGTCGATCGAGAGCAGAAGCTGATCGATCCGTTTCCCGGAAGTGCGGCGCACCAGACATTGCACCCGGCCGAGATCCACCCGCGAGCCCGGCGTCGGGATGCTGGAAGTGGTGTGGAAAACGAGACCGCCGATCGTATCGATCCCTTCCTCGGCGATCTCCAGCCCCAGCTCTTCGCTCAGATCCTCCAGCCGCATGGAAGCGCGGACCAGCCAGCGGTTCGGCCCGACCTCCTGGAATTCCGACGGCTGATTCGAGGAGGGGAGCGCGTCGCTCAGGATCTCCTCGGTGATGTCGGCCAGCGTGACGATGCCCTCGAACCCGCCAAACTCATCCACGATCACCGCCAGACTTTGCGGACGTTTCAGAAAACTTCGCAGCAGATCCATCGCCCGCATCGTCTCCGGCACAAACGAAGGCGGATCCATCGCCTCGGTATAGGGCCGCGACGGTTCGAACAGGAAATTACGCACGTTGAGCACGCCCACGATGTCTTCGCGATCCTCGGCGTAGATCGGCACGTGGCGGTGGCGGTGGTCGCGCAGTTCGCGGATCGCCGCCTCGTTCGTCAGGTCGTCCGGCAGCAGGAACGTGTCGATCCGGGGCGTCATCACATCGCGGACCGTCTTGTCGTCGAGCTTGATGATCTCCCGGATCATCTCGCCCTCCGCCTCCTCCAGCTCGCCCGTCTCCGCGCTTAGCTCGATCAGCGTTTCCAGCTCCTCCTCCGACAGCTTGATCCGCGGCTGCAGGCGCGGCGGCACCAGGAAATCGGTCAGCCGTTCCG
>JBGTNO010000079.1:0-4765 GCA_041743065.1 Chthoniobacterales bacterium | reverse complement strand
GGACGTTTGACGCGTGCCCGTTGCGAATGCACTCTTGAGACATGAGGAAGCCGAAAAAGCCCGGTCCAGGTGTACCGGAGATAAAGACGGCGGGGACGCTCGCCGTCGAAAAGTATCGGCCTGCGATGAACAAGCTCACGGATGCCGAGCGGGAAAAGTTGATGGCTCGCGCAATGGTCACGATCTACGGCCAGCCGGAAAATGCTGGTCGCCGTTGATACCAACATCCCGCTCGATCTTGCGCAGGGCGTGGCGGATGTGGTGGACGCCTTGGCCGTCATGCACGAGCGCATTGCGGGCGCACGGCTGATTGCGCCGCCCAGGGTCGTGCTCGAATTGGCGTATCTGAGCGAATTCGCCGACGAAGCCGACCTGCGAGCCGCCGCGCAAACCGCGCTGCGTTCGCTCGCCTCGAAATGGCGAATCCAGCCGGTGAACCTCGTTCCGGTTGGACATGCCATCGTTGACGCGATTGCCGCGAAAATCCGTGAGCGCGGCCTGTTGCCGGATGAAGAAACGCATGATGCGCTGATTCTCGCGAAAAGCGCCCTGCTCGACTGATTCCGCTCGGAAAGCCCCCGCCTTGACCGCGCAGGGCGCAAGGGCAGACAATTTGAGTCTGGAAGAGTTTCTCGATGCGTTCGAGGGGGTGGACCCGCAAGCAGGCGCTCGGCGTCCTGGAGGCGGCACGCACGTCAGTGGTCCGCGCTGCGGCGTGAAGCGGGTTCTCTTCGATTATTGCGGTCCCGAAGCCTTTGCGCAGGCACCTGCCCGCATTTAGATTCGCACCTGTTACGAGCAGGGCTGGAGCGCGGTCCGCAACGGCGAGCTTCTGATTGCCGCCGAAACCGCGGGCTTCGACGTCCTTGTCACGGCGGATCAGAACCTGCGCTATCAGCAAAACCTCGGCGCACGCCGCATTGCCATCCTCGAGCTTCCGCGAAACCAGCTCCATGTCTTGCTGCCCCTGGTGTCCGCCATCGGCTCTGCGCTCGCGAGCGTTGCTCCCGGTGATTATGTGCAGCTCAGTTTAGAGCAATAATGCGCGCAAAGGCGATCCTTTCGCAAAATTGGGAACGCAAGTTCCCGCGATCACCTCGTGCGGCTGGATCTGCCGGACGAGCCGGAGTTTCTGCTCGATGGTATCTGCGTGATGCGCGCGTGGGCGAGCGCTAGCTCCCCTGCGCGAACGCGATGTCGCTTGGTCTGGGCGAAGGCGATGTCGCCGCATGGTTCTGGATCGGCACGGTCGGAGGAATACAACCGGTTCCGGTTTTGATCTCACGAAGCACAAACATGCACGCTACTCTCCCGAGCAAGAGGATTTGCACGGACAGACCCCGGCCCCCGTGGATAGATTGGATCACGCACCGAGCGCGATTTCCGCTTGTCACCAGGCCCTTCCCAAATAGCTTGGCTTCATGACAAAGCTCGATGCCGCGATCAAGTTCGACGGGAAGTGGTTCGTCGCGCGCTGTCTCGACTTGCCGGTGACCTCGCAAGGCACGACGCTCGAAGAGGCCAAATCAAATCTCACGGAAGCCATCGAACTCTACATCGACACATGGGGAGCCGATGAACTGGAAAGCTCCGTCGGCGAGCCCGAATTGGCGAAAGTCGAAGTCGCCGTATGAGCCGCCTGCCGGATGTCTCCGGCGCGGAACTCGTCAAAGCACTGCGCAAAGCCGGTTTCGCGGTGCTCCGGCAAAAAGGCAGCCACGTCTCGATGGAGAAAACGGAGGCCGCGGGTCCTTGGCGAACGGTCGTGCCGATGCATCGCGAAATCGCGCGAGGCACGCTGCATGACATCCTCAAACAAACGGGACTGACCCGCGAGGACCTGGGCAAGCTGCTGTAAATCCCCGTGGCGGGTTACGCGCCGCCGCACTGGCTCCAGGCCGTCCCGCCCCTCACCACGAGGGGGCTTGCTGGCCGTTACCACGGCACCCTTCGGGCTGCCTGCGCCCGGCGCTCGAAAAGAGGCGCGCGAATGGCGTCTGGCTTGGAAAGAAAGTGACCGCGTCGGCTCTGGCGCAAGCAAGCGCGCCGGCCCGACATCACGAAACGGCCTCCAATCCTTCCCTTGCCGCAGAGCACCGGCATCGTTACGGTTCCCAGGTGAACCTGACGATTGAATACACGACGCAAATCTGGCGCGAGGGCGACCAGTTTATTGCTCACTCCATGCCGCTCGAGGTGGCGAGTAGTGGCACTTCGCTGGAGGAAACACGCAAGGCGGTGGGTGAAGCAGTCCGTCTTTTTCTGAGCACGCCGCCGAACATGGCACGCTGGAGCAAGTCCTGGAAGACTCCGGTTACGTGCGATCCGGCCACTCATGGCAGAGCCCGGCCTTCCTCGCCGCGGAGCATGGTGAATTGGCTCTGGCCGTCTGAGCCGTTGTCCGGGGGCGACGGCTTCCATCGGGCGGGCAAGAGCGCCACGTTTTCAAAGCGTTCCTCCTCGATCAATCAGCCCGGCGAGCCCACCTGAAAGCGACTCAACATGCCGAAGTTTGCTCCCGTTGACTCCGAAAACGCTCGAACACATTTTCGTCGCGGCAGGTTTCCGCTTCGCGCGGCAGGAAGGCACCCATCGCTCGTATGTCAAAACCGGCATCGCCAGACCTGTTGTCATTCCTGTTCTGCTTCAGACGGAATGTCCCAAACGGCGGGTCGAGTTAAGCTACTTTTCCTCATCGCAGGAAAAGCCGCATGACCAGAAAGACACGCAGACGATTCAGCCCGCAGGAGAAGCTCAAAATTCTCCGGCTCCACCTCCTCGAAGATCGGCCGATCTCGGAGCTGTGTGAGCAACACGGCATCCATCCCACGCTCTTCTATCCGTGGCAGAAAGTCTGCTTCGACAACGGCGCCGCCGCCTTTGCAGCACGCAGCCAGAGGCCCTCGGCCGATCAGCAGATCATCGGCCGCCTCCAGGACAAGCTCCGCCACAAGGACGAAGTGGTGCGCACCTCCATGGAGGAAGCCGACGCCGAGATCGTCCTCCAGCGCGGACGCGAAGCCTGGCCCGAGGCCCGCCCGCGGATCATCTCGGATCGGGGCCGCCAGTTCGTCGCCCGCGACTTCCAAGAGTTCATCCGGCGGTGGCAGACCAGCCCCGTGCTGACCTCGCCGCATTACCCGCAGAGCAACGGGAAACTGGAGCGCTTCCACCGCACGCTAAAAGCACAGGCCATACGGCCCAAGACACCGCTCTGCCACGAGGACGCGCGCCGGGTGGTCGGCGAGTTCATCGAGCACTACAACACCGTGCGGCTGCACAGCGCGATCGGCTACCTCACGCCCCAGGACAAGCTCGAAGGCCGCGCCGAAGCGATCCTGCGGGCGCGCGACGAGAAACTGGAGGCCGCCCGCGCGCGGCGGGCGGCAAGGCGAGAGGAGCTGCGCGCATCATGAAAAGTATTTGCCCATGCAAGGATCGTTGGCGCTCGACGCCGCGGCCAAAACTTCCTATGCTCTCTGTCGAGTTCCGGCAGGATAGGGCTCTGCGGAAGCGCAACCTGAGCGGTCGGACTCGCGAGTTGAGAAATCAACCTCCCGGCAGGTCACGGTTCACAGCGGGCCTGCCGGGATCCTCGCCAGAAGGCGCGGCGGTTGATCCTTCTCAACTTCTCAACTTGCCCCAAAGCGAAAAACTTCGGGGGTTTGGGGGCAGAGCCCCCATCTTCCAAACCACAAAATCACCCACAACCAAACCCGGATTAGTAGCTTAACCGTCCTCGCTAAACCGGACATTCACGCTGAACCAGTACACTTCCA
The DNA here is from genome assembly GCA_041743065.1 of Chthoniobacterales bacterium. Taxonomy (GTDB): domain Bacteria; phylum Verrucomicrobiota; class Verrucomicrobiia; order Chthoniobacterales; family Chthoniobacteraceae; genus JBBSOD01. The sequence continues at coordinate 986 of JBGTNO010000079.1, read as the reverse complement.
GCAAACGCGTCGTCTTTATTTCCCGGCTCTCGAGCACGCTGGCGCTCTGGGCGGTCGCGCTCTACATCATCCTGTCCGGGTTCGAGGTCGGGTTCTTTTTTCTGATTGGCTCGGTCAGCCTGCTCGGCCTCTGGGAGTATTTCCGGATGCTGGATCACGTCCGGCTGCCCAATTTCAAGCTCACCGGCATGCTCTGCGCGACGGTGCTGCTGGGGGGAGGGTTCTACTACTTCAGCACGGTCGGCCCGGCCCGATCCTATGACTTCGAAATGGCGGTCATGCTGGCCCTCGTCCTGGTCGTTATCACCCGACAGATCTTCGAGAAAACGCGGGACCGCGACCCGCTCCAGACGATCGCCTTTACGCTTTTTGGCATAATTTATGTCGTTTGGCTCTTCAGCTTTCTGACCAAAATTGTTTACATTGTGCCCAGGGACGGCCTCGGAGCGGTTCAGGGTCATTTTTACGTTCTTTATTTGATTACAGTTACAAAGTTCTCCGATATGGGTGCTTACCTTACAGGATCAATCATCGGAAAGCATCCACTTATCCCTCATGTTAGCCCGAATAAGACCTGGGAAGGTTTCTTTGGCGCGCTCGCGTTTGCCACCGGCGGGAGCTTCGGTCTGTCGTGGCTGCTGGGGGCACGGCTGCCGGGCCTGCTGTGGTATCATGCCGTGGTTCTCGGGCTGATGCTCGGGTTTGCCGCCATCATCGGAGACCTCGCCGAATCCATCATCAAGCGCAGCACCGGCGTGAAGGATTCGGGCAAATTTCTGCCCGGCATTGGTGGAGCTCTCGACCTGATCGACAGCCTCCTCTTCACGGCGCCGCTCCTCTTTTTCTACATGCGTTTGATCATGCGCGTCTCATGAGGAGGCGTCGGGTGGTGGTGCTCGGCGCGACCGGGTCGATCGGGCAGAGTGCGGCCAGGGTGGCGCGGGACATTCCCGACCGGATGGAAATTGTCGGCATGGCCGCGCACA
>JBGTNO010000078.1:0-3135 GCA_041743065.1 Chthoniobacterales bacterium | reverse complement strand
GGCGCGGGCGGCGCTCGACCGGATGGAACGCCGGCTGCGCACGGTGGCCGGCGTGTCCGACGTGCTTGTCGATGGGCTGGAGGACAAGGAAGTGTGGGTCGAGCTGGACCCGTTCAAGCTGGAAAGTCTGGGCCTCTCCTACGCGCAGATTGCCGAGACCATCCGGCGGCGCAATGTCAACACGGTGGCCGGGCGGATCGACGGACCGGGCGGCGAGCGCGTGGTGCGGGTGCTGGGCGAGATTGAAAAGGCGGAAGATCTGCTCGACCTCCCGGTCAAACAGGAAGCCGGGCGCGCGGTGCGGCTGGGCGACCTCGCCACGGTCAAGACAACCTCGCGGGAGGAGCGCACGCGCGGGCGCACCAATCTGTCGCCGTCCGTCACCTTTACCATCGTGAAAAAAAAGGGCGCGGACGCCATCGACGTGGTCAGGCAGGCGCGGGCCGTGTTCGCCGACGAAGCGAAGCTGCTGCCGCCCGGCTACACCGCCCGCGTCTCGACCGACTCGACCAAGTTCATCAACACCCGCATCGCGACCGTGCTGAAAAACGGCATCGTCGCGCTGCTCCTCGTGACGGTGCTGCTCATGCTTTTCCTGAACTGGCGCCTGGGCCTCATCGTGGCGTTTGGTCTGCCGGTCTCCTTCGCCGGCACGTTCCTGGTGCTGTATCTGGGCGGCTTCACCATCAATCTGCTCTCGCTCTTTGCCATGATTATGGCCCTTGGCATGGTGGTGGATGACGCCATCGTCATCGGGGAAAACTGTATGCGTTTCCTCGAGATGGGATTGAAACCGGCGGAGGCCGCCATCCGCGGCGCCAGCGAAGTGCTCTGGCCGGTCCTCGGCAGTGTCGGCACCACCGTGGCCGCCTTTCTCCCGCTCATGCTGGCCGAGGGGATCATCGGGCAATTCCTCGTCATCGTGCCCATCGTCGTCGTCTCCACGCTGGCCTTCTCGCTGCTTCAGGCGTTTCTCGTGATGCCCAGCCATTTCGCCGACTTCATGCACCGGATGCCGCCCGTCTCGGATATGGAGGCCGAGCTGGCGCGGACGCGCGGGTGGAGGAGCCGCACGGCGCTGCACGTCTCGATTGTCTATAAAGAGATGCGCAACTTCGTGAATCGGGGGGTGGCGTTCCTCATCGCGGTGTATATGCACCTGTTAAACATCTGTTTGCGCCGCCGCTACTGGGTCGTCGCGCTCTTCGGGTGCAGCCTTCTCGCTGTCGGCGTGGTGCTCGCGCTTGGCGTGGTCAAATTCAAGCTCTTCGGCGGGGATTTTGCCGATCAGATCATCGTCAAGCTGAGTCTGCCCGCCGACGCTTCGCTCGATGAAACCGAGGAGAAAGTCGCCCGGGTCGAGGACGCCATTGTCCGCGAACTTCCGCCCGACGACCTGGCGGGCGTCATCACGCGGATCGGCGCGCAACTCGACCCGACGAACCAGTTTCTGACTAACGGCACCAACCTCGCCATGATCACCGTCGATGTGGACGAGGAGAATCCGCGCGCCCGCAAGGCCTCCGTCATCGAGCGGCATCTCAATGACATCCTGCGCGAGTTCCCCGAGTTCCCCGAGGCGACGGCGCGCGCGGAGGAAGGCGGGCCGCCCGTCGGGCGTGCCGTCAACGTGGAGATCTCCGGCGAGGAATTCGCCGAGATGCAGGCAATCGCCGCCGATATCGAAGCCCGGCTGCAGAAACTGGACGGCGTTTTCAACATCAGCAACGACTTCGAACGCGGCAAAACGGAATACCGCGTGCAGCTCGACGACGCCCGGGCGAGCCGCGCCGGCGTGGATGTGGAGACGGTCAGCCGCGCTTTGCAGGGGGCGTTTCAGGGGCTCGAGGCCGCGCGCATCCGCTGGGGCAACGACGAGGTAACTATCCGCGTGAAGATGGCCGAGCGCTTCACCGCCGATCCGCAGATGCTGCGGGCCGTCCGCATCCGGAACGTGCGCGGCGAGATGATCGACCTGGCGACGGTGGCGCGGATCGAGGAAACCAGCGGCATCGCGCGCGTCAAGCGGCAGGCTCAGGAGCGGCTTATTTCCGTGGCCGGCGATGTCGATGACCGCGTGACCACCTCGGCGGAAGTGAACGAGCGCATCCGCCAGTGGCTGCCCGCGCTGCTCCAAAAACATCCCGGCTACTCGATTGGCCTGGCCGGCGAAAACGAGGACACCGAGCGCAGCCTGGCCTCGATGAAATTCGCCGCCCTCATCGCGCTGCTGCTGATCTATACGCTGCTTGCCACCATTTCGAATTCGTTTTTCCTGCCGCTGGTTATCATGTCGGTCATTCCCTTTGGCGTGGTCGGCGTGGTTCTCGGGCTGATTTTCATGGGTGAACCCATCGGACTCATGTCGATGATGGGCGTCATCGCGCTGGCGGGGATTGTGGTCAACAACTCGGTCGTTTTCGTCGATTTCATCAATCAGTATCGCGCCCAGGCGTACGGCGGCGGCGACTCGCAGGGGCAGGTCGCGGCGCGCGAACTTTCTCCGTGGGTGCGCTGGCGCTCGATCATGATGAGCGGGCGCGTGCGCTTCCGGCCGATCCTGCTCACGACGGCTACGACGGTCGCGGGGCTGATGAGCCTCGCCTTCACGACAAGCGGTCAGGAACAGTTTCTCGCTCCGATGGCGCAGGCGATTGTCTTCGGACTGAGTTTCGCCACTCTTCTCACCATGGTGCTGATCCCCTGCCTCTTTGCCATCCTGGACGATCTCTATTTGCTCTGCGACCGGCCGAAGCACTCTGTCGAAAAAATCAGCCCTTAAAACGCCAAAAGGAGGGATTACAAGAATCAGACCGCTAGGAACAGTATCTGCTATAATTTCCATAATCAACAGATTGTTTTATGTGTTCCTCCAAAAACTTGCTCATTGAATTGGTCAGAAAACGTCCTTCAAACTCTCTAGAGCGTATCAAAGCGAACGCCGTGGCAATACCCCCTTGCCTTACCCCCCGCAAATGAAGGCCATGACTAAACTTTTCGGCCTGCACCTTTTGCTTTTTCTCGCGCTCGGCCTGGTCTGTGCGGCAGCGGGCTGGATGATTCTCCCGCCTGGGGCCGCCAGGGCGGCATTTGCGGGACAGCCACTCCTTCTTTTGGTGGTCTATGTCTGTCTCG
>JBGTNO010000077.1:0-8391 GCA_041743065.1 Chthoniobacterales bacterium | reverse complement strand
AAGTCCTGCGGGAAGCGGGCTTCGCGGAAGTGAGCTCCATACCCGGGCTGATCGGACCGACCGGCGGGGAAGGTCAGATCCTAATGCTGGCGCAAAAAGCGGTGTCCCATTCCACCTTATTCGAAACCGCGCCGGCTCCCGCTCCCGAACAAAGCCGCTGGCTGGTGTTCGGTAATTCTTCCGAGCTGAGCAAGGCGCTCGTCGCCCGTTTGGGAGGCGACTGCCTGGTGGTGAACGCCGGCGATCATTTTGCCCGCAAGGATGCCGAGTTCACCATCGATCCGGAAGCGGTCGATCACTGGACCGAACTCATGGGTGCCTGCGCGGTCCATCCGCCCGACCGGATCGTCTATCTCTGGACGCTCGATGCCGACACGAGCACGCTCGACCGCGACGCCAACGCGCTCCTCCTGTTGACGCAGGCGCTCGAAGAACAACTCCCGGCTGCCCGGTTCCGGCTCGATCTCATCACGCGCGGCGCCCAGCCGGCCGGACGGGAAGGACACGCGCTGTCGGTGGCGCAGACGCCGGCCATCGGCTTGATGCGCGTCGTTCTCAACGAGAGTGCCCAGCTCACCTGCCACGGAATCGATCTCGCGCCCGTGGCTTCCGTGTCCGACTTGGATCAACTTTGGGGCGAGCTCCTCCGCTGCGAGCCCGAACGCGAAATCGCTTTCCGCGGCGAAGCGCGCTACGTCCAGCGGCTTGATCGCGGCCTGCCGCCGCGGGAAGGTCCGCTCGACCGGAGTCTCCCCCTCCGCCTCGCGACCCAGGAGCGCGGTCATCTCGATACGCTGCGGTTTTCGCCATTCCATCTGCCCGCCTGCGAACCCGGCCAGGTCGTGATCGACGTCAAGGCGGCGGGCATGAACTTCCGTGACGTGCTCAAGGCTCTCGGGCTGTATCCCGGTGAAGCGCCGGACGCCCGCATTTTCGGCGATGAGGTCGCGGGCGTCGTGCTGGAAGTTGGCGAAAACGTCACCCACGTCGCGCCGGGCGACCGCGTTTTCGGTCTCGCCGTCTTCGGCCTGGCCACGCAGACGCTGGCCCGCGGCGGAGATGTCTGCAAAATCCCCGGCGACCTGTCCTTCGAGGAAGCCGCCACCCTGCCGGTCGTCTTCATGACTTCCTGGCACGCGCTCCATCAGGTCGCCCGGATGCGCGCGGGCGAGACCATTCTCGTGCACGCCGGAGCCGGCGGAGTCGGGATGGCGGCGATCCAGATCGCGCTGCAACTGGGCGCGGAAGTCATCGCCTCGGCCGGGAGCCCAGCCAAACGCGCCCTGCTGGAGACGCTCGGGGTCAAGCATGTGGTCGATTCGCGGCGCGGCGATTTCACCGAAGCCGTGATGGAGTTCACCCACCGCAAAGGCGTGGACGTGGTGCTGAACGCGCTGGCCGGCGAGGCCATTCCAATGGGTCTTTCCTGCCTGGCCGAGTTCGGGCGTTTCATCGAGATCGGCAAACGCGACATTTACCAGAACTCGCGCATCCCGCTCCGCCCTCTCCGGAGCAACGCGTCCTTCCACGTCGTGGCCATGGATGCCGTTTTCCACGGGGATGAAGCGCTGACCAGCCGGCTGCTCGGCGAAATTTCGCGCCTCGTGGAAACGGGCGAACTGCGGCCGCTGCCCTTCCGCGCCTTCCCGGCCCATCGTGCCGACGCGGCCTTCCGCCTCATGGCCAGCGGAAAGCACATCGGCAAAGTGGTCGTGTCGTTTGCCGAACCTTTCGTCCCGAAAAGAGGCGAACCGCTGGCGAGCGGCTTCGAGGTCCGGAGCGACGGGACGTATCTGGTCACGGGCGCTTTCGGCGGTTATGGCATGGTGCTGGCAGACTGGCTCGTCCAGGCCGGTGCCCGCCATCTGGTGCTGGTCAGCCGCAGCGGCGCCGGCACGCCCGAGGCGATCGCCCACCTGCGGAAGTTGGAGGAAAACGGCGTTTCGGTGACGGTCGAAAAGGCCGACATCGGTTCGCCCGAAGATGTCGCCCGGCTTTTCGCCAGCATCGCCGCCGGCGAAACCCCGCTGCGTGGCGTTTTCCACCTGGCCATGGTGATCGACGACGCTCCCCTCGCCCGCTTGAACCCGGACCGCATGCGCGCGGTGATCGAGCCGAAAGCCCAGGGCGCCTGGCTGCTCCACGAGGCCACGCGGGCGATGGAGCTGGATTGCTTCGTCCTGTTCTCCTCCATCTCGAGCATTTTCGGCAATCCCGGCCAGGGCAACTACAGTGCCGCCAACGCATTTCTCGATGGCCTTTCGTCTCATCGCCGCGCCCTGGGCTTGCCGGCGCTCACGATCAACTGGGGCGTGCTCGGCGGTCAGGGCTACGTCGCCCGCAACACCCGCGTGGCCGAATTTCTCGCGCGGCAGGGCACGCACGAGATCAAGCCTTCCGAAGCCATGGCGCTGCTCGAGTCGTTCCTGCAAGCCGGCAGCGACGAGGTTCTGGCCATTCGCGTGGACTGGGCGAAATGGCGTCAGTTTTTCCGCGGCATGCAGGAGAGCTCTTTGCTCGAACGCATCTTCGCCTCGATCGAAGACGTCGATGCGGGGACCGGCCCGAGCGACTGGCGCAACCGCATCGATGCCGCCCCGCCGGCGGAGCGGGTGGCGGTGATTTGCGAAGCGGTGCGCGCGGTGGTCGGCTCGGTCCTGCGGGTGAAGCCCGACAGCTTGCGCAACGATCAGCCGCTGACCGATCTCGGGCTCGACTCGCTGATGGGCGTGGAAATCGAAACCTCGCTCGAAGCGGCGGTCGGAGTCTCGCTGCCGCCGACCAGTCTGATGCGGGCGCGGACCATCGGGCAGATCGGCACGCTGATCGACGATCACCTGCGCGGCGGAGCGGCCCCCGCGGCGGTCACCGCCATTGAAGCGGCACCGGCGGACGAGGCGCTGGAAGAGGTGGATCTGGAGGCAATTTCCGACGAGGATATCGATCTGCTGGTCAGCGACGATGTGAGATGAGCGAGGAAAAGCGCGCGCGGCTGAAGGAGTGGATGGCGAGCGGCGAAGTCGAGGTGCACCCGCTGACCTTCCCGCAGCGCGAGCTGTGGGAAGCCTCTCCGGTGTCCGCCGGCGATCCCGCCCATCACATCTGCTGCCTGATCGAAGTGCGTGGCCTCCTGACCGAGCGCGATTGCCGGGCCGCCATCCAGCAGGTGGTCAACCGGCAGAACGCCCTGCGCATTTCGATTCTGTCGGGCAAGGAAAAGCCGTTGCAGATGATCCGCCGGACGCGCGAGGCGAACTTCCAGGTGCGCGACCTGAGCGAAACGGAGAAAAGTCCGGAGGCGGTCGAGGGGCTGGCCGCGGAAATTTTTCGCACTCCTTTCGACCTGACGTCCGGGCCGCTTTACCGGGCGGTCGATCTCCGGAGGGCGCCGGACGATCACGTCATCGTTTTCGTCATTCACCACGCCATCGCGGACGGATGGACCCTGGGCGTTTTCGTCACCGAGCTTTTTGCCGCATATTTCCAGAGCATGGTCGGCAGCTCGGAGGAACTGCCCGCCGTTCCCCTGACTTACCCGGCCTGGGGTGTGACGGAACGCGCTTTCTGGACTCCCGCGGTGCTCGCTAAGCGCGCTGACTTTTGGAAAGAGCACCTCGCCGGCGCCACGCGCCTCTGGCCGGAGACGGCGATCTCGGGCGACATTCACCGGCAGACGTCGAATCTCCCTCTCGATCTCGCGGACCAGCTCCGGGCCGCGGCGAAACAGCAGGGCGTCACGCTTTTCAGCCTGCTGCTCGCGCTATTCCAGGTCGCGTTCTGGCGCTGGACCGGCGCACGAAATTTTGTGGTCGGCTCGCCCGTGGCCAATCGTGGCCGGAAGACGGTGCATGGCACCATGGGCTATTGCTCGACGGTGGTGCCGCTGCATGGCGCGATCGATCCCTCCCTTTCCATCACCGCGCACGTCGCCGCCGTGAACGAGCAGACCCAGCTGAACTTCGCCAACGCCATGCCCTTCGTCGAACTGGTTAAAATGATGGGGGAAAACGTCGGGGAGGGCCTGAACCCGCTTTTCGACATTCGTTTCGCCCTGCAGAACCATCCGGTCCCGGAGGTTTCCCTGCCGACCCTGTCGGCGCGGCTGCGCATGCGGTCCACCGGCACTCCCCGTTTCAAGCTGGGTTGCGAGATCACCGAGGTGCGCGATGGTCTCGAAGTGGTCTGGCTTTACCGAAAAAATCTGTTCTCTTCCGCTGAAACGGGAGCGCTGGATCAGTTGTTTCGCAGTGTCTTGCGGGAAGCGCTGACCGGACCCGACCGCGCCATCGGGACCCTCACGTTATGAATGCCCCCACTCAGCCCCTCGATCTCCTGGCCGATCAGCTCCGGGAGATGAATGACGAAGAGCCGCACTGGATCGCTCGCGGCGCTTTTCAGATTCTCGTCCTGGTGCTTCTGCTGGTGGAGACCGCGCTGGCCGTCGCGCTTTTCCAGGGCTGGATCTGGCTGATCATTCCGCTGGTCATGATCGCCAGCCACCTCATGCATGGAACCCTGATCGGTTTCCACGAAGCCTCCCACAGCAACCTGCGGAAACGGCGATGGCTGAACGATCTGGATGGCGTCCTGCTCGGCACGCTCGGCTTCATGAGTTTCACGCTCTACCGGGTGGTGCATCAGACCCACCACGCCTACCTCATCACCGAACGCGATCTCGAGTTCTGGCCTTTCAATCAAACAGACAAGCCGCGCTGGTTCCGCGTCCTGGCGGCGGCGGCGGAGTTGAACTTCGGCATGTTTTTCACGCCCATCCTCTTTCTGGAAACTTTCCTGCGGAAGGATTCCATCGTGCGCAGCCCCCGGATCCGGCGGAAAATCTGGAGCGAATTCGCCATCATGGGGTTCACCTGGGCCGCGATCTTCACGCTGACCACGGTCCTCGGGCTCTGGAAATATCTGATCTGGATGTATCTCGTGCCCGCCTTTCTCGGCGCCAATCTGCAAAGCTGGCGGAAATACATCGAGCATGTGGGCATGACCGGGACCACGGCGAACGGCGCCACCCGCAGCATCATCGCAAACCACTGGACCGGCCGGCTCGTTTCCTTCTCCCTGCTCCACGAGCCGCTTCACGGCATTCATCATCAGCGGGCGGGCCTGACCCATGCGGAATTATCCCGGCATGTCCGGGATCTGGAGCCGAACACGCCCGGGGAACGCCCTCCTTTTCCCAGCTACCGCCACGCTTTCCTCGACCTTTTCTCGTGCCTGGCCGATCCGCGCGTGGGACCGCAATGGCACGCGGTCGCGGCCTTGCGTGACGGGACGCGGTCAGGAATCACGCATTAATGAAATTACCGGGTTCACCTTGGCGGGCGGCTCTGACAATCTGGCGGGTAATGTGACTTCAGGAATCGAGCATCAGCATCCGGTCTTCGAAGCCGCCGATCTCGTCCGCGAGTATGACGGGGGGCGGGTGACCGCCCTGCGGGGCGCTTCCTTCCACGTCGCGGACGGGGAATTTGTTGCCATCACCGGACCGAGCGGATGCGGGAAATCAACTCTGCTGCAACTGCTGGGCGGGCTGGATCTTCCGAGCAGCGGCACCCTGCGTTACCGGGGGAAATCCCTCGCCGACATTCCCGATCTCTCCACCTATCGCGCCCGCGAGATTGGTTTTATCTTTCAGTCGTTTCACCTCCTGCCCACCTTTACCGCTCTGGAAAACGTGCAGGTGCCGATGTTTGAGACCGCCGCCACGCGGCCGGAACGGCGCGACCGCGCGACGGAACTGCTGAAAATGGTGGGGCTGGAAAGTCGGACCGGTCATTTTCCGGCCAAGCTGTCGGGAGGTGAACGCCAGCGCGTGGCCATCGCCCGGAGCCTCGCGAACGGCCCTTCCGTTTTGCTGGCCGACGAGCCGACTGGCAACCTCGACAGCAAAAGCGCCCACCACATTCTCGATCTGCTGGTGCGCCTGCAGCAGGAGGAAGGCCGCACCATGATTATGGTGACGCATGACCCGTCCATCGCCCGGCGGGCCTCCAGAACGCTCTACATCAAGGATGGCCAGTTCGTGGACCATTACAGCCCAGCGGTGGAGGAACCGGCGTGACGTTTTTTTCGCTGGTCACCCGGGGCTTGCTGCGCCGCCCCCTGCGCACAGGCCTGACCGTGGCGGGCATCGCTCTCGGCATCGCCGCCGTCGTCGCGCTGGTGGGCATGTCGCGGGGCTTTGAGAAAAGCTGGGAAGCCGGTCTCAACGCCCGCGGCACGGATGTCGTGGTCAGCAACATGGGCGGCGGGCTCACGCCCAAGCCCTTCGATGCCAGCGTGCGCGACCGCATTGCCCGCCTGCCCGGCATCGCGGCGACCTGCGCCATTCTGGTGGAACTGACCAGCATCGAAAGCTCCGAGCTGATGATTCTGTCGGCCCGGGAATGGGGCGGATTTTCCTGGGGAGCGCTCAAAATCGTCTCGGGCCGGATGCCTGCCGGTCCCGAAGAGCGGGCGGTCGTCCTCGGCCGCACCGCCGCCGAGGTGCTCACTAAAAAGGTGGGCGATCCCCTGCAGATCGAGACCGAGGAGCTGGTCGTCGTCGGGATCGTGGATGGCGGCGCGCTCGTGGAAGATGGCTCCGTCATCCTGGCGCTCCCGCTCCTGCAGAAAATAATGGGGAGCGAAGGGCGAATCAACATCATCGACGTGCGCGTGACGCCGGGCCTGAGCGAAGCAGAGGTCAGCGAGCTTTGCGAAAAGATCAATCAGATGGAGCCCGAAATTCGCGCCGTCAAGGTGAGCGAAAATTTCAAGAACAGTCAGGGTTTCCGGCTGATTCGGGCGATGAGCTGGGGCACCTCCATGCTGGCCGTGGCGATCGGCATCCTCGGCGTTATGAACACCATGCTGATGACCGTATTTGAGCGCACTCAGGAATTTTGTGTGCTGCTCGCGATTGGCTGGAAACGCAGCCGCATCATGCGGATGGTGCTTTACGAGTCCGCCCTTCTGGGAGCGGGGGGAGGGGTGCTGGGCGTGATGCTGGGCGCGCTTGGCGTCCGCCTGCTCAGTCAGGCCCCCACCATCCGCGGCATGCTCCAGCCCGACCTAGGCGCGCCGTTGCTCCTTTCGGCCATGGTTGCCTCCATCGTCGTTGGTGTAATCAGCGGGCTTTACCCGGCCTGGCGAGGTTCTCGCCTTTCACCCGCTCGCGCCCTGCAGGGCGGTTGAGACAGACGCGCCAGACCCGGCAGTCACGAAGTTCCTCTGAATTTATGAAGCTTCACCTCCTGACTCTGCCGTTCGCGGTGCTCACCTTCCTCCTGATGCCCGCGCGCGCAGCGGAGATGTCGGCGGGCGAACTGGCCGGCCGGCTGAACGAAGGAATGCAAGGCAACGCCAGGATTCGGGCGCGTCTGGAGATCGCCGGGGGCAATCCGGAAACACCCGTGCTTCAGCTGCAAATCAAGGAACGCCGCGCGGGTGGCACTACCGATGTAGCGTATGAAGTTCTCTGGCCCAAGGAGCGCCAGGGCGAGACGGTTCTTCTGCAACAAAGCGGAGGCGGCGCCCCCAGCGGGACTCTGAAAAAAGCGACGGGCCAAACGGAAAAGCTGAGTTCGTCAGATATGGCGAAGGGTCTTTTCGGAAGTGAACTGGCCTATCAGGATGTGGTCGAGAACTTCTACGCCTGGCCCAGCCAGAGCATCACCGGCACCGAGGAGATCGACGGGCGCAAGACGCTGATTCTGGAATCCAAACCAGGCGGGGCTGAGTCGATCTACGGCAGCGTTCGTAGTTGGATCGATCCTGAGCGGATGGTCCCGTTGCAGATCGAGAAGTTCTCGAAGTCTGGCTCTTCGGTCAGAAAAATCATCACGACCCGGGTGTCCAAGGACGACCGCGGGCGGATTATTCCGGCCAATCTGGAAGTGCGCAAAGCCGGTTCCGCCTCGCGGACCCGCCTGACGGGATCGCGCATTGATCAGGATGTAAGATTCAGCGAGAGCGATTTTAGCAGCGCGCCATAGAACAAGGAAGCGACTCTGCGGGCGTTTCGCTGCGGGGGTGGTGATCGAGGAATTGGCAGCGCGACCCTCGTGCTCTCTACCGCGGTCCTGAAGTCCCGGGGCGAAGGAAGTTTGGCGGGAAAAAAGGGTGAACGTATCGTTCAAAACTCGACGTCCTTGGGCGGATAAAGTAGGAATCTTGTCCCTTTCGCCGACATGTCCTTCCCCTGGAGCCGAGAATTCATCATCCCCCTGCTGCTGGCCGCACTCATCAGTTTCCTGCCGGGGTGTGCGCCCAAGGGGGAAAATGTCGATGCGCGGGATGCTCTGGAGCAAGCTTGGGAGAGATACCGGATCGGCGAATTCGACGGCGCGATCGCGGATTTCGAGTCCGTCGTGAATCAGTCTCCGGCGGGCAGCG
>JBGTNO010000076.1:0-4116 GCA_041743065.1 Chthoniobacterales bacterium | reverse complement strand
ACCTGAAGGGAGCCTACTCGCTCGAATTGAAGCTACGGGCAGCGCGAACGACCAAGGACATCGATCTCGGCCTCGAGCACCCGCCGGCTCCCGAAGATGCGGCCGACACCGCCTCCGCGCTTCTGAAGATTCTGCAGCGAGTGGCAGCGGCAAATCTCGGGGACTTCTTTGTCTTTCTGATCGGAGAACCCGTCCTCGACCTCGACGCCGCTCCCTATGGAGGATCCCGCTATCCGGTGGATTCTCGACTCGATGGTCGCACGTTCGCAAAGTTCCATCTCGATATCGGGATCGGTGACGTCACGAGCGACCCGCCCGAAATCGTCGAGACCCGCGATTGGCTCGAATACGCGGGGATTCCAGCTCCCACTCTGCCGTCCATCTCGCGGGAGACGCACTTCGCGGAGAAGCTCCACGCCTACACGCTGCCCCGGGAAGGCCAGACCAACTCACGGGTCAAGGATCTGGTCGATCTCGTCCTCCTGATCGACGACGGAAAGCTCGTCCCGACCCGTCTTCGCACAGCCGTACAGAATACCTTTGAGCGGCGGGCCACCCACCGGATACCAGCGATTCTCGATTCACCGCCCGATTTCTGGGAACCGGTGTTTCGAAGAATGGCGGCGGAGTGCGGGATCGGTCTGGATATCGATGCTCAGTTCGAAAAGGTGCGACGCTTCTTCGAAGCCAAGGTAGCTGACTAAAGTCGCGCTCGCCCCGGAGCCGATGGCTCCGCTCTCCCTGCAAAGCTCGATGGATGATCCATCGAACCACCGACGCCCGCAGCCCTGGCGACTCTTCCGATCAAAAGGATTCGATAACGACACTCCTCGATTGTCTGCGCGAAGGCGTGGTGGCGCTGCAGGACGCGCAGATTGAGGCAGAGGTGCGGGGCTACTTTGAGCGGCATCCCAACTACAGCCGCTACAGCCGTGATTTGATCCACATTGCCGCCGTCGCTTCTCGTTTTCAGTCCGACAAAGAGCGCGCCGCTGCAGAACAGCTTGCACCCCGAACGACACGGATGCTTCCGTCGCTCCCGTGATGCCGTATGCTCAAGCGCAATGGAAAAGTCGCCGAACGCGACGAACAGCAACTCAGTCTCTTCGACTTCGCCCGATCCAATGAATCAGCCGCCATTCCTTACCCAATACGGACTGATGGCCGAACGCCATTGGCGGGAGTTTCGACCGGGAATGGTTCGGAAGCTGGAGGCGGAGGGACGGCTGATGGAGGCGCTCTTCGAGGCGCAGGAGACAACCAAAACGGAAATGGAGAGTCTCCGAACGGAGTTCCGCAAGCAGGGGCTGACGGAGCAGCAGGCGCACGACCGGGCGTGGGAGATCGTGAGGACGAGGTATATTCTCCTGGAGCCGGAAGAAACGGACACCAGCAGCGCCTAAACTCCCGCAATCATCGGATTCGCGAGGAGGATCGTTGTCGGGCTCGGGTCGCTGAAACAGAAGTGCCGCGACAACTTTGCCGCCATCGAACTGGTGCAGCGGCTCGACGCGGAGAATCGCCCCGCGACCGACGAAGAGAAGCGCACGCTGGCCCGATACGTCGGCTGGGGCGGGCTGCCGCAGGTCTTCGCGTGGCACGAGGATGAAAGCTGGGAGGCGGAACGGCGGCGTCTCGAAGAAGGGAAAAAAGGGGTCTGTCGATTATTTCTTACATCTTTGAGCGGCACGTCGCAGTCATGGCCCGTCAGCTTCACATTCAGCGACCCCGTCGCTTTTTATCCTGTTATGCGCGCGGGGATCGGCTGGCGTGAAGGGTGTGGAGTCACGTCCCTTTAGAAACGCTGTTCATATGATCTCAACTCATCGTTTCCCCTTCGCCCATGTCTTGGCAGGGCGGCGATCTGGGTTACTGGAGACGTGACAGCGACGGCGACTTTCGATAGTTTTAACCGCGGGCAGAGCGTGACTAGTCCGCTGACCTACCATGCCGACGGCAGCCGGACCTTCGAGTGGGACGCGGCAGACCCTTTGGTCGCCATCAATTACAACGGGACGAGCGACCGAAGCGAGTTCACCTATAAAGGATTGAGCCGCCGGGTGAAGAGCGTGGAGAAAACAGGCGGCACCGTGATCAGCGAGCAGCGCTTGGTGTGGAACGGTCTCTCCATCGCCGAGCAGCGCGACGCCGCCAACGCGGTGACAAAGCGGTTCTACGACGGAGGCGTTCAGACCATCGGCGCGTGCCGAACACGTCGGATCACACCCGCCGCCGCTCGCAAGGCATCGAGGCGCATTAGGCAACGGGGGGGCGTTTTCCGAGACTCTGGCGGGGGCCGGTGCCGTAGGTTTGGCGGAAGACCCGGAAAAACTGGGCGTAGCTGCCGAAGCCGGCTTCGAAGACGGCTTCGGAGAGAGTGCGCTGGCGGGGCTCGCGGAAGAGGTCCCAGAAGCGGGAGAGGCGCAGGGTGTTGCGGTAGTGGCTGAGGGGAACGCCGATCTGCTGATGAAACGTCCGGCTGAGGTAGGCGGGGCTGATGCCGCAGGTGGTCGCCAGGGTGCCGAGGTCGCCTTCCCACTCGGGGTCACCCAATCGCTGGATGGCCCGAGAGACCGCCGGGTGCAGAGCGATGGGAGGCTCAAGAAGCCGCCCGGTTCGCTGACTCCGCCAGCAGAGCAGCAGCAAATGATGCAAACCCGCGTTAAGTCCGTCCGGATCGGCGTGTCGGAATGAAAAATGGGGATTCAGCCCGAAGCCCGCTTCGCGGTTGAGCAGATCGGCGTCGAGCGATCCCGGCATTAGCGATTCCATCGTCCGGCGCACGAGGTCGAAAGACTCGGGATCCAGCAAAGTGTGGAGCACGCCCGCGTTGAGTGGGGTTTTGCGGGTTAATCCCGCATAGGCATCGGAATGGCAGGATCGGACGATGAGTTCGGGTTTGAAGACCGCGACGAAATTGGCGGCGTCGCTGGAGCGGTTGACGAGCTGGTGTTCCTGCGCGGGAAAAAGCCAGAGCAACGTTCGAGCCGGGAAGGTGAAGCGCTTGCCGCCGGTCACGTAGGTGATTTCCCCGCGGATCACGAGGTTGACTTCGAGTTCGACGTGGTGGTGGGCGTGGAGGACGGGTGGGTTGCGCGCGGCTTCCGCCAGAAACAGGAAACCGTCGTAGCGGTCATCGAGTTTCAGATCCTCCAGCATTTCGACAAAATATGATCACTTTTCCGCATCCGTCGAGAAGACATTCCGACTTCGGAGGGGTAAGGTGTTGTCCTGTCATGCCTCTTTCTGCCCGAGTCTATGGTTTTCTTCCCACGGGTGAGCCGATCCACGTCTGGCCTCTCGTGGGCGAGGGCGGGCTGGAGGTGGAGGTGCTGACCTACGGCGGAATCGTCACCCGCCTTCTGGTGCCTGACCGGCGGGGCGAGATCGGCGACGTCGTGCTCGGCTATGATACTTTCGAGCCTTATCTCGACCGGCATCCGTATTTCGGCGCGATCGTGGGGCGGATCGCCGGCCGATTGACCGACGCCCGCTTCGAAATGGAGGGACGCGAATACCGACTCGCCGCCAATAACGGGCCACATCACATCCACGGCGGGACGGTCGGACTCGACCGGCGCGTGTGGTCGGCCACTCCGGTGGACCGGGCGGACGGCGCCGCGTCCCTGGCGCTCCGCTATCGAAGCCCGGACGGTGAGGAAGGCTATCCGGGCAACGTCGATTTCACGGTCACCTACACCGTCACGGCCGACAATGCGTTGGTGATCGACACGCGGGTCGAGACGGATCATCCGACGCCGGTGAGCCCGACGCACCATTCTTACTTCAATCTCGCTGGGGCGGGGGACGTGTTGGATCACACCGTGAGGGTGCGCGCGGATTCGTATTTCCCGCTGGCCGACAATTTCACGCTTCTGGACCGCGAGTTGAGGGTGGAAGGGAGTGCCGAGGACCTCGAGGGACCGGTCCGGGTGGGCGACGCCGTGGCGCGAATTTTCCAAGGGCACGGCTCGCTTTACCGGGTTTCTCGCGCCGAGTCGGAGGCCGCCGCGCTGATGCCCGCCGCGCGGGTCACCTGTCCCGCGACCGGCCGGCGGCTCGATGTGAGCACGACCGAGCCGATGCTCCAATTCTACACCGGTTCGATGCTCGAGG
>JBGTNO010000075.1:0-15582 GCA_041743065.1 Chthoniobacterales bacterium | reverse complement strand
ACTGGTGCGCGACTGGTGCGCGACTGGTGCGCGACTGGTGCGCGACTGGTGCGCGACTGGTGCGCGACTGGTGCGCGACGCGAAATAGTTCCTGAACACCAACAAACCTAACTAACAGAAAAAATGAAAGCTATACTAATTCATCAATACGGCGACCCCACCGTCATGAAGTTCGAAGACGTCGAGGAGCCGAAACCCCTCCCAAAGCAGGTGCGGGTGCGGCACGAGGCAATCGGGGTTAACTTCAAGGATACCGGCGAACGGAGTGACGGCCCGCCGGAGAAGTTGACGTTCACGCCAGGGGTCGAAGCGGCAGGCGTGGTGGAGGCACTGGGTGAGGGCGTGGAGGATTTTAAGGTGGGCGACCGCGTGGTCTATGTGGTGAACGCGAGCGGAGCATATACTCAGGCAAACTTGGTTGATGCCAATAGGCTCATACCGTTGCCCGACGATATTCCAAGTCAGTTGGCGGCGTCACTCGCCGTGAATGGGATGACGGCCCATTACTTGCTACACGAATACCGCGAGGTCGGACCGGGAACCACTGTGCTAATCCACGGTGCTGCGGGTGGGATGGGCCTTATCCTATGTCAGTGGGCGAAGAAGCTCGGGGCAACGGTCTTCGGAACGGTCTCCACGAAAGAAAAGGAAAAGCTGGCCCGTGAGGCGGGTGCGGATGAAGTCATCCGCTACACGGAAGTGGATTTTGTGGAAGAGATCAAACGGCTCACGGGTGGGAAAGGCGTGGATCTGGTCATCGATGGAGTCGGGAAATCAACGCTGCCGGGAAGTGTGAAGTCCCTGGCTATTCGGGGTGCGGTCGTATGCTATGGAGTCGCGAGCGGAATACCTGACCCCATCCATCTCACATCGATGATCTGGGGCTCTTACACGCTAGCCGGCGGCAACCTGTTTGACTTTATCGAACAGCGAAAGGAATTACTCCTACGGGCAGACGCAGTGTTTGCCGGAGTGCGGGACGGATGGCTCCAACTCAAAGCTCAAACAGTGCTGCCGCTTTCGGAGGCGGTAAAAGCCCACGAGATGCTCGAAAACCGATCATCGAAAGGCAAAATCGTTCTCGATCCCACACGGTAGGCACTCACATCTGCATTTACTCAAACACCTAACAACTCGGACAAATGAAACAACCTAATATCGCCCGCGAAGTTTACGATGCGTTCCAAAGCGGAGAGTTCGATCGCTGGGATGAGATCATTCATCCAGAAGTGGTCACCAACAGTTCCGCAAAGTTTGGAAGTCAAGGTATTGAAGCACTAAAGGCATGGGCCAGCGGCTTCCTTTCCGCATTTGCGGCTCGGATCGACTTAGTGGATGAAATTCTCGCGGTAGATTCCCACGGAAACGGACGGGCGGTAGCAACCGTTAATCTCAACTGGACACACGTCGGTGACTTTTTCGGGTTACAGCCCACGGGACGCGAAGGAACGTCCATCGAAAACCTCATAATGACTGTCCGCGACGGAAAAGTGACGCGGATCGAAGTCGCGGATACCACGCTCGATTTGGTCATCTATATGCACGAGCGGGGCTGGGTGTTCCCGCAAAACGTCCGCCCTGTTCCCATCATTCGCGGGCGCGAGCGTAAACCGGATGATCTAATCGTTGATTTGCGGTGATGCTATCGGCTCTGCTAATCCATTTCTATGACGACGAACCTGCAAGATAAGACAGTCGTCATCGTCGGCGGCAGTTCCGGGATCGGGTTGGCTGTCGCCCGCGCTGTTTCCCTGCTCGGAGCGGTTCCGGTGCTTTGCAGCCGTTCCGAGGAGCGGTTGCGTGCAGCTCAGGCCACAATTCAAGGGCCTTCCCGTATCCTGGCTTTTGACAGCCTGGAGGAGGCGCAAGTAGCCTCCGCTTTCGGCACTCTCACGCAGATTGATCATCTCGTTGTCACGGCAGTGGCCGACGAGAACGCATTACGCTCGCCTCTCGCGAAAATGAGCACAGAGACGGCCCGCCGCGGCATGGAGAAGTTCTGGACGAGCTTTTTTGTGGCCCGCGCCGCAGCACCTTTACTGCCGGCGGGGGGTTCCATTACCCTCACTTCCAGCGTTTCAATCTTTCGACCTTCGGCCGACGGCGGAGTGTCGGTGATGAGTGCCGCGAGCGCAGCCGTCGCCGCCTTTGGGCGCACCTTGGCAGCCGAATTGGCTCCGGTGCGTGTCAACGTTCTCCTTCCCGGCGTTGTCGAGTCGGGCGTCTGGAGCCAAAAGAGCGAGGAAGAACTCCAGTCGCTCCGCGATTGGGCAGCCACGAGCCTTCCTGTGCGACATCTGGGACAACCAGACGAGCTGGCGGATGCGGTCCTCTTTCTGATGACCAATAAATATGTGACCGGCCATTTATTGACTGTGGACGGGGGACTTTCCTGCACGTAGCTAGCGCGGCGTCGCTGCGCGCTCTCCGAAATCGAAAGACATGACATCCAACGTCCAGACTGTTCAGGAGCTTTATCGAGCATTCCAAGCGAAAGACTACGAGGCGTTTCTTTCCATTTGTGCTCCCGATCTTCAATGGATTCAGAACGCCGGCTTTCCGCGTGGGGCGACGTGGCATGGTGCTCAGGCGGTCGTGGACGGTGTTTTCCGCTCCTTCGACACCACCTGGGTCGGCTGGGGCTTCGACATTGAGCAGTTGCTCGATGCTGGCGATTCCGTGGTCGTCGTCGGCACTTATCGCGGACGGCATGGCGTTTCTGGTCGTTCGTTTGTGGCTCCAGCCGCCCACATTTACGACCTCGCCAACGGCAAGATCACTCGATTCCGTCAGTTCACCGATACGAAAATCATTTGCGACGCGATCGCTTAGCCCAACAACCCGCGACGCCTACGGTCTGACTAGGGATAGGCGTCTACTCGCCCGGGCTCCGGTCGGTAAACGTCCGCTCGCTCTTGGAGGCAATCGCAGGCGCCAAAAATCAAACTCTAGAAAAAGTTGACTGACTACTCAATTTATGCCACTTTGGCCCCATGATCACCATTCTTCTCGACGTCCTTTCGCATTCTTGTCGGCCTGGCTTTCATCGGTTCGGGGGCGGGGAAATTCTTCAAACACGAGGATTTCACACGGCAATTCGCGCACTGGCGGCTGCGATCTCGTGCGCAAAGGCTACACTTCTCCCGGGATCGACTTCAGCGCCAATGCCGACAAGCCGCTGCGCGCCAACATGCATTATTTGCAGACGCGCTTCCCCTACATCCTCATCGTGCCGCAGGCCGTGACTGAAGACCTGCTCGAGCACCATCTCGAATCGCTCGGCGTAAAGGTCGAACGCGGGCGAAGCATGACGGGCTTCACCGAAAGCGGCTCGGGAATTCGCGCTACGATCGAGGAACAGGCCGGCGGCTCTTTCGAGATCGAAGCCCGCTACCTGCTCGGAGCCGACGGTCCGCACAGCACCACCCGCCACGCTTTGGGCATCCCCTTCGAAGGATCGTCCTATGGCTGGACGGCGTTCCTGGGCGATTGCACGATCGAGGGGCATCACGCGGAGGGCGGGACGGAGCAGCATTCCAACGACCGCGGCCTTGCCTTCATCGTGCCTTTTGACGATGGCTCGCATCGTATCGTGACGATCGATGAGAAGTATCAAGGCGGAGAAAAGCGCTCGGATCTCACCCTCGAAGAATTGCAGGAATCGATCAGTGCGATCCTGGAAAAGCCGGTCAAGCTGAGCCATCCGAAGTGGCTGACCCGCTGGGGCACCTCGCTGCGGCTCGCGCCGAAATATCGAAGCGGGCGCGCCTTCATCGCCGGGGACGCCGCGCATACCCACAGCCCGGCCGGCGGGCAGGGCATGAACACCGGCATCCAGGACGCCTTCAATCTCGGCTGGAAGCTGGCCCTGGTCGCCAATGGGACCGCGCCCGAGGCGCTCCTCGAGAGTTTTGAGAAGGAGCGCCAGCCGATCGGCCAGACGATTCTCCGCACCAGCGACATCCTGCTGCGCAGCCTCCGCTTGCAGCAGCCATTCCTGCGCAAGCTGAGGGAGATTCTATTCCTCATTTTCATCCCGCTCCCGGCCGTCCAGAAAAAGCTGGCCAGCAATCTCTCGGGCCTCGGCGTGCGCTACAAAACCGGGGAAGGCGAGCTGGCCGGCGCCCGGATTCCCGACCTTGAGTTGATGACCGCCGGGCACGACATTATGCGGCTTTATGAACTGCTGCGCTTCCCCGGCTACACGCTGCTCCTCTTCATCGATCCGAAAGAGGCGCAGTCCGCCAAGGCCGAAATCGAACGCATCGCCCGCCTCGCGGACGATCGGTTGCAAGTCTTTGTGATCCTCGACAACGGCCTGCCCGAGCTGCACGACTTCGCGCCCGCTCAAACGCTGGTGGATTATCGCGGCGACTTCACGACGCGCATTGGCGAGCGCACCGGGCGGGTTCTTCTCGTGCGCCCCGACGCCTACGGCGCGTTCGATCTCGACGGCCTCGACTCCGCTGCGGTGACCGCCCGGCTGGGGAAGTGGAAGCTCGCGAAACAGGCATGACAGCAAAGTTTGTAGCGTCGTGCGGCGAGTTTTGCGTCTCGCGATGTCCCTTGCCCTGAAGTAAAAGAGCGTCTCCGATGGCCGCGTCTAAAAAGAAAAAATCCGGGGCCAAGATGCGAATCGCGGAAGCCGGGGCGAAGGAGCGCATTCTCCTCGCCGCGCGCCAGCTCTTCGCCGAGCGCGGGTTCGACAGCACGCCGACCAAGGCCATTGCCGAGCTGGCAGGCGTGCCTGCTGGACTGATCTTTTACCACTACGGAACCAAGGAATCTCTCCTCGACGCCATCTTCGAAGGTGGGAATTTTGCGGACGCAGTGGCGGACGCCACCGCATCAGGGGCTCGTCTGGAGGGCGAAGAAAGCCTCGCAGCGATCTCACGCCAGCTCTCCCAGTGGCTCGTGGAGAACCATGAGCACGCGCGCTTGTTTGTGAAGGAAATCACCTCGCACCGGGCCACCGCCGAACGGTTGCGGCAGATTCGGCAGGAGGCGGTGCGCTGCCTGGCGGCCCATCTTGAGAGCAAGTCGGCAGCGGGGCAATTGCCTCGGCTCGACTTCCCGATGGCCAGCCACATGTTCATCTCCAGCATCCTGCTGGCTGCTCTCGCGGATGGCCGCTGGAATGCCGACGAACTCGCCAACCGCCAGGCCGCCGTCCTACTCCGCAAAGTCAGCCCGAAGGCGACGGCGAAAAAAGCGAGACGCAGCTCGTGAGGAGACTGTGGTTTCAAAACCTTTGCCAGTCCCGCACCACCAATAGCTTCCGTGGCTGGTTTGTTTCAGGCAGCAAGGATCGCCTGCCTTTCGCTTATGATGCGTCATTCTCTCCGCCTTCGAAGGCTGGCGAGCGCTCGGCGAACTTCCTCAAGAGCACATAGAAGACCGGCGTAATGAAAATGCCGAAGAGCGTGACGCCGATCATGCCGCCGAAGACCGCCGTGCCCAGCGCCTGTCGCATCTCCGCGCCTGCACCCTTCGCGATGGCCAGCGGCACAACGCCGAGGATGAAGGCAAAGCTCGTCATAAGGATGGGGCGGAGTCGGAGCTTCGCGGCCTCAATCGCGGCGTCGAAACGATCCTTCCCCGTGTCCTGCTGCTGCTTGGCAAATTCGACAATCAGAATCGCGTTTTTGCACGCGAGCCCGATCAGCACGACGAGGCCGATTTGCGTGAGGATGTTGTTGTCCAAGTCGCGGAACCAGACCAGCCAGATGGCGCCGGTGAGGCAGAGCGGCACGATGAGAATGACGGCGAGCGGCAGGGTCCAGCTCTCATACTGCGCGACGAGCACAAGGAAGACGAAGAGGACGGCCAGCGGAAAAACGAGCAAGCCGCTCGCGCCCGCCTGCTTCTGCTGATAGGCGAGTTCCGTCCATTCGTAGTCCATGCCGGGTGGCAGCAGCTCTTCGGCAAGGCGTTCCATCGTGGCGAGCGATTGCCCGGAGGAGAAGCCAGGTGCGGTCGATCCCTGCACCTCGGCGGCGGGGTAAAGATTGTAGCGGACGACGCGGTCGGGGCCGGTCTTCTGTCGGAGGGTCACCACCGAGCCGAGCGGGACGGTGTCCCCGGCGCGGTTCCGCGTCTTGAGTTTGTAGAGGTCGCTCGCCTCGTCGCGAAACTGCGCGTCGGCCTGCGCGGTGACGCGGTAGGTGCGACCGAACAGGTTCAGGTCGTTCACGAAAAGCGAGCCGAAGTAAATCTGCATCGCGGAAAAGACGTTGCCCAGCGGCACGTCGAGCATCTTTGCCTTTGAGCGATCAACGTCGGCGTAAAAGCGCGGGGTTGTCGCGGTGAAGGGCGTGAACGCCTGCACCACGGGAGGCTCGGCGTTGGCCGCTTCGGCCAGTTTTCGTGCGGCGTCCTGCAGCGCGACGTAGCCGAGGTCGGCGCGGTCCTCGATCATAAGTTTGAAGCCGCCTCCGTTGCCAATTCCGCGGACGGCCGGTGGCGGGATCACGATGACGACCGCGTCTTTCGACGCGCCAATTCTCTCCCGCAGCGCGGCGAGGATCTTGGGACCAGTAAGTCCGTTCTTCTTTCGCTCGTCAAAGGACTGGAAGACCGGAAAGAGCGCCGCGGAGTTCGGACTATTGGCGAAGGTCGCGCCGTTGAATCCCGCGAAGGCCACGACGTGCTCGATGCCCTCCACCTGCATCGCTTCCTTCACTAGATCTTTCACGACATCGTCGGCGCGATCAAGCGACGCGCCCTCTGGCAACTGCGCGACGACGATCGCGTAACCCTGATCTTGCTCGGGAATGAAGCCGACGGGCACTCTTTGAAACCCAAACCACGTCAGCGCGAGCAGGCCGGCGAACACGAGCAGGACGATGAAGCCAAGGCGCACCAAACGGCGAACGGCGGCGGTGTAGCCGCCAACCACGCGGTCGAAGACATAGTTGAACCCGCGAAAGAGCCAGCCAAAGAGGAAGTTCCAGAGGCGCGTGAACCAGTCCGGCTTTGCCTCCCTCGGCTGAAGCAGGAGCGCTCCGAGAGCGGGGCTGAGGGTGAGCGAAACGATGGCGGAGATGACGGTCGAGACTGCGATGGTGAGCGCGAACTGCTTGTAGAACTGCCCGGAGATTCCGCTGATGAACGCCGTCGGCACGAAGACCGCGCAGAGCACGAGCGCCACCGAGACGACGGCACCGCCAACCTCGTCCATCGCTCGCCGCGCGGCCTCGCGCGGCTTCAGCCCCTCCTCGAGATTGCGCTCGATATTCTCGACCACGACGATGGCGTCATCGACCACGATGCCGATGGCCAGCACCAGGCCAAAGAGCGACAGATTATTCAGCGAAAAGCCAAACGCGCTCATGCAAGCGAATGTGCCGACGAGCGAGATCGGGATGGCGACGAGCGGGATGACCGAGGCGCGCCACGATTGCAGGAAAAGCATGATGACCAGCACCACGAGCACCACGGCTTCGTAGATGGTGTGCTTCACCGCCTCGATGGATTCGTCGATGAAAACCGTGGGGTCGTAGATAATCGCGTAGTCCAGCCCGGCCGGGAAATCCTGCTTCATCTCTCGCATCGCCTCGCGAATCGCCTCCGCCGTGGCCAGCGCGTTCGATCCCGGCCGCTGCTGAATCGGCATGGCGACGGAGGGGATGTCGGTGGCGTAGTTGTTCACGCCGTAGTCGAGCGCGCCCAATTCCACGCGGGCCACGTCCTTCAACCGCACCAAGTCGCCGGCCTGTCCGGTCTTGACCACGATGTCGCCGAATTCCTCCACGTTCGAGAGCCGCCCCAGCGCGCTGATGTTGACCTGAAAGGCGCGCCTCTGTGGAGTCGGCTGTTGCGCGATGACTCCGGCGGCGACCTGCACATTCTGCTCCTGCAGTGCCGCGACCACATCGTCGGGCGTCATATTCAGCGAGCTGAGCTTTTCGGGATCGAGCCACACGCGCATGCTGTATTCACGCGCGCCAAAGAGCCGCACCTCGCCCACGCCGTCGATGCGCCGGAGCCGTTCGCGCACCTGGAGGATGGCGTAGTTGCTGACGTAGAGCGGGTCGAAAGTGCCGTCGCGCGAGAACATCTGCACGACCATGAGCAGGTCGGGCGTGCTCTTGAGCACCGTCACCCCGATGCGGCGCACCTCCTCCGGCAGACGCGGCTCAGCGATGGCCACGCGGTTCTGCACGAGCACCTGCGCATTGTCCAGGTCGGTGCCCAGTTTGAAGGTGACCGTGATCGACACCGCGCCGTCGGAAGTCGCCTGCGAGGTCATGTAGAGCATGTTCTCGACGCCGTTGATTTCCTGCTCGATCGGCGATGCCACCGTCTCAGAAATGACCTCCGGCGTTGCTCCGGGATAGGCGGCGCGCACGACGACGGTCGGCGGTGCGACTTCGGGATACTGCGCGACCGGGAGGTTCACATAGGCGATCGCGCCCACGATGACGATGACCAGCGAGAGGACGACCGCGAAACGCGGGCGGTCGATGAAGAAGTGGGAGAAATTCATGGCCGTCGAACGCTGATCATTTGGCGTCCGCTTCCGCGTCGCCGGCAGCGGCCTCGATCTCGGTTGGCTGCGGATTCACTTTCGCGCCGGGTCTCACGAGCTGGATTCCGCGCACTACCAGACGCTCGCCCGCCGCCAGTCCCTCGCGCACCACGCGAAGACCATCCTGGAGCGAGCCGAGCTCGACTTTGCGCCGCTCCGCCTCGTTGTTTTCTTTGACCACCCAGACGAATTTCACGGACTGATCCGAGTTGATCGCCTCGTCAGGAATGAGCAGCGCCTTGTGCTTTAGGCTGGCCGGCACCCGCACCCGCCCGAACTGGCCCGGCGTCAAAAAGCTCTCCGGGTTCTCGAAGCGCCCGCGCACCAGCATCGTCGCGGTCTGCTGGTTCAGGCGATTATCGACGAAGTTGATCTCGCCCGTGTGCGGATAGCCTTTTTCGTCAATGAGACCCATCTCCACCGGCAGCTTTCCCTTTCCGCGCCCCGGCATTTCACCGGCGAAGACGCGGCGCACGCTTGCCATGAAGGCCGCCTCATCCATCTCGAAATAGACATAAATCGGATCGTGCGGCACCACAGTCGTGAGCATGGTCGCCTGCGATGTGCCGCCGTTCACAAGATTCCCTCGCGTGACCAACTGACGCCCTGCGATGCCGGAGATAGGCGCCGAGACTTTCGTAAAACCAAGTTGTAATCTGGCAGCATCGAGTTCCGCCTCCGCCGCCTGCACATCGGCCGCGCCCTGCTGCGACTCGCTCAGGCGGATGTCGTATTCCTGCTTGGCGATAGCGTTTTTCTTCACCAAGTCTGCCGCACGATCGAGATTGGCTGCGGCCAGGCTTGCTGCTGCCTTGCTCTGTTCCAGTTTTGCCTCCGCACGGGCGACTTCCGCCGCGAAAGGCCGCGGATCAATCTCAAACAGCAAATCGCCCTCCTTCACCGGCTGGCCTTCCGTGAAGTTAATCGCCTCCAGAAACCCACCCACTCGCGGCCGGACCTCGACACCCTCCACCGAATCGAGTCGCCCGGTATATTCGTTCCACTCCACGATCTCTTTTTCCAGCGGCGCAGCGACCGACACTTCGGGTGGCGGTGGCACCGCTTTCTCGTTCTTTTTCTGACAGCCCACCGCGCCTGCAATCAGCACTAGCAAGGGCAGAAAACTCCGAAAGTTCCCGGCTATGAAACGGATGATCGATCGGGGAAAGGTTTTCATATTTCTGCGATGTCTGATTGATGTTAAGCGGGCGGGCTAGAGTGCATTCCAGCCGCCTCCCAGCGCTTTGACGAGCGACACCGTTGCCACGAACTGCTGGGTGCGGACCTGCACGGAACTCCGCTCCGCATCGAGCGCGCTGCGCTGGGCCTCGATCACATCGATGTAGTTCACAACCCCCGTGCGGTAGCGCTCGGTGGAAAGGTTCAAGCTGCCATTCGCGGCATCGACCGCCGCCGCCAGTGCTGCTGCCTGCTCCGCACGAAGGCGGATGTTCACCAGCGAATCCTCCACCTCCCGCACCGCTACCAGCACCGTTTGTCGATAGTCCGATTCCGTCTCCGCATGTCGCGCCTTTGTCCGGGCGAGGTTTGCCTTGTTGCGCCCGCCCTCGAATACAGGCAGGAAAATCGCTGGCCCGATGGACCAGATGCGGCTCTGCGCGTCGAAGAGCGTCTTTATGTCCACGCTCTCGACGCCCGCAGCGCCGGTCAGCGTGATCGTCGGGAAGAACGCCGCCTTTGCCACGCCGATCTCCGCATTGGCCGCCGCCATCCGCCGCTCCGCGCCCGCCACATCCGGCCGCCGCTCCAGCAGCGCGACAGGAGCGCCCGCCGGGAGGCTTGGGGGCGTGCCGGAGAGTTCCTTTTCCGCGAGGCGAAAGTTCGACGCGTATTGCCCGGTGAGGACAGCCAGCGCGTTTTCGATGATTGCCCGCTGTCGCCGCACATCCACCAGATCGGCACGAGCCGTGGCTAGCAGCGTCCTCGCTTGAAACACATCCAGCTCGCTCACCAGACCGCCGGTGAAGCGGTCGTTGGCCAGCTTCACCGCGTCGTCGCGGGTCGCCACCGTGCGCTCCAGCACCGCGATCTCGGCATCGAGACCGCGCAGCAGAAACCAGTTCGTCGCGACATCCGTCGTCAGCGTGAGCAGCACCGTATGGAAATCCGCGACCGATGCCTCCGCCCGCCCGCGCGCTGCTTCGAACGACCGCCTCACCCGTCCCCACACATCCAGCTCATAGCTGAGATCAAGGGGCACGCGGAAGTTGTTTAGCGTCCTCCCGGACGGCCGGCCAATGCCGCTGGCCCGTGACGCGGAAGCCTGCCGGGGCGAGGCTCCCACCTCTTCTTCCATGGCCCCATCCGTTGCCGGGAGTTGATCCTGCGTTGCGTCGCGCCTGGATTCGGAAGTCGATGAACCTCCTGCATTCAAACCGAGATTTCCCGATGTGCGGAACCGCATCAGCGTCGGATCGAGCGTGATGTCAGGGAAAAAGTCAGCCCGCACCACCCGCGCAATCGCCCGCGCCTGATCGACCCGACCCGCCGCCGCCCGAAGGTTCTGGTTTGCGATTACCGCTTGCTCCTCCAATCGGTTCAGCCCCGGATCGCGAAACACCGTCCACCATGCCCCGCGCGGCACCGCGTCATCGGGAGTGGCGACCTTCCATTTGAACCCCTTGGGAATATCCACCTTTGGCCGCTGATAGTCCGGCCCCACCGCGCAGCCGCAGAGAGACAGGCAAGCGCATGTGATGGCGTTGATTGTGCGGAACTTGATGCCCATTCGCCGACACGATACTGAACCTTCACTGAGTTCGGCCATTGCACGATGGGCGGACAGGCGACTCCGCCGAAAGTATGAGACCCGACGCTGGTTTCTTCACCGATCCCGACCAGTGGAGATCGCCCTCGAAGGTGCCTCATCGTGGCTGAACTCCCGCATGAGGAGCGCGGTCACCACCGGCAGGGAAGCGATGATCCTTTTGCGGCAATGCAGCGGAAACTGAATTCCGCACCCCAGACGATCCAAGCGGTCTCAGGCTTTAGGCGGAGCTATGAATCAGCCGAACTGAAGAGTTCGGCCTCGGCCTATATCTTAATACTCTAAGCGCGCAAGGCCGCTATCTTTTCGGGAAAGAAACTCACATGGCGAAAGGAAAGGCGAAAAAACTCAATCTATCCGGGCCACGAATCCGGTTCTATCGCTACGCCCGCGGCTTGTCGCAACGCCAGTTCGCGATGGAATTGAATTTTCTCGGCTGGATGATCGACCGAAGCGGAGTCGCCAAGATAGAAGCACAACTGGTCTGGCTCGGGGATTTTCAGCTTTTCTATTTTCGGGAGATTTTCTCCGTCGAACTTTCGTCATTGCTTCCGCATGTGCATGGCCCGCAGGAGAATTTTTACGACTGGCTGGAGAAGTCCCTCGATCGACCGAATTCAAATGAAAAAGCCGAGCATTGATGCAACCGTCCGCCTGATCGACGCCATCCAGCAAGTCCTCGTCTGCCCGGAACTTCATTGCGACGAGGTCGAGGAGAAAACACGGATGCTGATAGAAGACGTTCTGGAAACGCTTTCTCACGTCCGACGCGAAATGCACTTTCCACCACGCAACGAGATGGTGGACTATTTCGTAACACGACTCGGCACCGAGGATCGAGACACGCTCTACCGGCGTATTACAGCACTGGTCGGCACCATTTCCAACGAGGCACTATATCACGGGTTTGACCAGGCTCAGAAGCAGGACAAACGAGAGGGGAAAAGGCGTAGGCACGACAGGGACTAGGATGAAGTTTGTTCCCGAATGGGAACAGGGCGGGGCGATCAGGTGAGTTTTGCTTCCGGGCGGGAGCAACCGCCCGATGTCCCGCCGACAGCACCTCAACTTGGTAGGACCGCAAGTCCGCCGTCTTCGCGACGCACAGAAGTGGTCGCAGGAGGTGCTTGCTGCGAAGCTACAACGCGCCGGATGGGACTTGGCGCGCAGCGGCCTCGGGAAGATCGAAGCCCAACTCGTCCGCGTGCGAGAGATTGACCTTTACTACCTCGCCACCGCACTGGAGGTGGACATCCTCGATCTTCTGCCACCGCCCACCAAACTCATTCCTGGCAAGAATATCCATGAGCAACTCCAAGCGCGGCTTTCACGAAGGCCACCCGATCGGCACGCCCTGGAAGAACCCTACAAAAAAGGGAAGAAGTCCCTGCGCTGATGGCTACGTCTCGGTTCTGATAGCGATCAGGCGGCCGCCTTCAGCTTATCTTCGGCTTTGGGAGATTCGTTCCGGCAATCCCGCGAGTGGGTTGCAAGTCCCAATAGCGCTCCGCGTCCTTTCGCGAAACCACCTGCCGGTAGTGTTTGAAGAGAACCGAAGGTGTCTGCTGACCCATTTGGAGCTGAGTAAGCGGAGCGTTATTGAACTGAACGAGGTGATAACTTCCGAAGCTATGCCGGAGCCCGTTGTCCGGCCATTCGCCCACCTCCATCAGCTTGCAAATTTCATCCCGGCGACGGCGGAATCCCGGCCCAACGACAGGGCCTTCTCTACCTGCGAAATGCTTTAACCACGCCGCCAGATTTGGGAGAATATCGACATTCCGCGGCATCGTGATTCGCTTCACCACGTCCGGGCCAAGGACGATATGCCCGTCGTCGAATTTCACCGCGCTCCAATCCAGCCGATTCAATTCGCATACCCGCAGCCCTGCAAAAAGCCCCATGGCGATTACGGGCAACATGTCCAAATCTGGATGGTCTGCCGCAAGTTTCAGAAGCGTCTCAGCCGCCTCGATTGAAAAGATTTCCGGCGTCTTTTGCCGGACGACCGGGCGAGGAATCTTCGCCACCGGATTTGCAGCCACAAAGTCCTTCGAGACAGCATGCTCGAAGAACATTGAAAGATCGCGGAGGTAGTTTCGGCGATTCAGCGGCTTCCAATCTTTGCCCGCTAGCCACGTCTCCACATCCGGCCGAAAAATGCTGTTCACGGCGCGGTCGGGGAAGTCTCGCCAGAACACCCGCAGCGCCGTCCGTTGATTCTTGATGTAGCCCTCATCCGCCCCGTTCGCGAGCTTCTCATCGAGGTATGCCGCCATTGCTTCCGCGACCGTCCTCTTCCCGCCGACAGGCACGGCATACTGAATGAAAAAATCGGTTGCCTTGGTGAGCGAGCCTCCGACCTCCGCCAGGCGCCGCGCGCATTCGAGCGCCTCCACGCGGAGGGTATCCGGGAGGCTAAACGCCGCCGCCCCCTGATTCTCCTTGAGCGTCCGAATCTTCTCACCGAAAGTTTGTGCTTCGGGTGCCGAGTGGAAAAACCGTCGCTTCTTCGCGCCGTTCTCCCTGAAATACACGACGAACTTCGTCTCTCCGCGAATGACACAACGCCGATAGAGCAACTTTTTCACGACGAGAATCTACCTTGTGTAGCACCAAAGTAGCAATACCAAAGTTATTCAGGAGTAAAACACAACACTCGAAATCGAGCGTGGCAGTGATGTCACCGTGGGTTCGAATCCCACCCCTTCCGCCATGGCTTCACGTGGTCCGAAAACTCTGATCCAAGGCAGGATCGGGCGCTCTGTCCGGGGGCCCGTTTATAACATCTCGGCGATGAATTCGCGGCCGTGGAAGGGGGCGAAATCGTCCAGCTTTTCGCCCGTCCCGACGTAGCGGGTGGGGATGCCTAGTTCGTGCTGGATCGCGATGACCACGCCGCCTTTGCCGCTGCCGTCGATTTTGGTGACGATGACGCCGGTCAGATCGACCGCGGCGTGAAATTCCCGGGCCTGCTGGACCGCATTGCTGCCGGTGGTGGCGTCCACGACTAGCCAGCATTCATCGGGCGCCTTCTCGTGGTGTTTGGCGAGGGAACGTTTCACTTTGTTCAGCTCGCCCATCAGGTTCGTTTTGGTGTGCAGACGACCGGCGGTGTCGCAGATGAGGAACTCGATGTTTTTTCGCTCGGCGGCGACGTAGGCGTCGTAGCAGAGCGCGGCGGGATCGGCGTGGTATTGCCCTTTGATCAGATCGACGCCGATGCGCCCGGCCCAGACTTCGAGCTGCTCGATGGCGGCGGCGCGGAAGGTGTCGGCCGCGACGAGCATCACGGAATGGCGTTCTTTTTTCAGCAGATGCGCCAGCTTGGCGGTGGAGGTGGTCTTGCCGGTGCCGTTGACGCCGACCATCATGATGACTTTTGGACGGGCGGGGTGGGGGCGGAGCTGGCGGATCTCCAGTGGAAGGACTCGGGCGACTTCTTCCCGGGTCACTTCGCCCACGTCTTTGCTCGTCAGCGGGCGGTCGCGGGCCTGGAGCTGAGTCAGGATTTTCCGCATCATGGGAACGCCGAGATCGGCGCGGATGAGCATCTCTTCGAGGTCGTCCCACTCGATCGGCCTGCCGGTGAAGCGTTCGCTGATTGATTTTAGAAATCCGATGGCCATGTGAGTGGTCGAGTTAACGGAGCCGTCGGGAGGCGGGCAAACAGAAACCGCGCGGCCGGACAGGGAAGGTGATCGGGAGTTTGGGGCGGGTGCCTCCAGACCCACCTCTGGAGCGTCGCCGGGCTCGTTGCCCCCTTTGAGCAAAGGAGAGATGTGTTCCCGGAAGCCAACTTCAGATTTGGGATATTTTCGTAATCCTGCTCTTACTCCTAATCATAATCTTCCCAGTTCCAACGCCCTCGAAATCAAAGATTAGGAGCAAGTTTAGGCGGTCTGTCTCCGCTTATCTTAAGGTCATTCAGGCGTTGATCACGATAAACCCGCCCCTTTTATCCACCACGCTCCGTATTCCGGGACCGCCAATCGCGGCGTTGGGCTCAGTCGCTCGCCTCGAGCGCGGGAGGGACGAAGGGAAAGTTCGCGGGCTGGTCGCGGCGCCGGCCCCCCTTGTAATACTCCTCGCCCACCTGCCGCCAGGCGCGGCGGCCCCAGCGGAAGGTGCGGAACGGATCGCGGATGCGATCCATCTCGGCGAGGAGCGCGTCGTGGCACCGGTCGCGCGCGGCGGCGTGCTCGGGCGCGTCGATGAGGTTGCGGGTCTCGCAGGGGTCGGCGGCGAGATCGTAGAGTTCATC
>JBGTNO010000074.1:0-6064 GCA_041743065.1 Chthoniobacterales bacterium | reverse complement strand
GGAAACTGGTTTTATATGTGGCGTATTTTCAAAGAGCCCCACCGCGATGGGCTGGCAGCAAAAAGGGGCGGCCGGGCAGGCCGCGCCTCATTGAGCGGGAAACTACTGCTTCTTCTCGTCGCTTCCGCCGCCCTTGTTGAGCGCGGCAATCACCGTGTCGCTGAAGTCCATCGCGTCGTTCGCAAAGAGAACGATCGGCACGCCGTTCAGGCTGGAACCGGACTTATCGAGCACGATGTCGTAGTTCTCGGTCTTCACCCGGTCCTGCACGATCTTGGTGATCTCCTCCACGATGCCGTTGCGCATGCGGACGGCCTGCTCCTGAAGCTGTTTCTCACGGGTCTGTCGGAATTCGGTGATCTCCCGCTCGAGATTCTTGATCTCGGCGATTTTTTCGTCGCGGGTCTTGGCCTTGGCGTCCTTCGCGTCCTTGCTGAGCTCGGGTTTGTTGATCTCCTCGTTGAGCTTGTTCACCTCGTCGAGCGAGGTCTTGTATGTCGCCATCCGCTCATCGAGTTCTTTTTTCGCGGAAGCCCGGGCTTCGTTGATGCGGGACTCGGCGTCCTTGGTCTTTTTATAGGAGGAGAATACCGCGTTCATATCCACGGTGCCGATCTTGACCTCCGCGTGAGCGGAGGGAGCAAGAGCGAGGCAAGAGAGGGAGGCGGCGCAGAGGAGCGCGATCGATTTTTTCATAGGGTTTTTGGGAATTGTCTAAAAGCTTCGTGAATAAGGCTGGTTTCGACCGTCATCCGGCCGGCTTGTTCAAAATTGGTAGCCGATATTAAAGTTGAACCGGCCACTGGAATCGTTGGACGCGTCGGCCTGCAGCGGAATGCCATAGTCGATGCGGACGGGGCCGATCGGGAGGTCAAGGCGGACACCCAGTCCGAAATCGGAATTCACGTTCGAAGTGGCGAAATCGTAGGCCCCCGCATTGACGAAGCCGACGTCGTAAAACACCGCGCCCCGGACCTTCTCGATCACCGGGAAGGTATATTCGACGGTGGCCCGCGCCAGGGTGTTACCGCCGATCGGCTCGCCGTTCTCATCCTTCGGACTCACGTCGCGGAACCGGAAGCCGCGCAGATTGTTTGCGCCACCGAGATAAAGCCGGTCGAAGATTGGCACCCGGTCTCCCCCGCCCCAGGTTTCCACGGTCCCGATCTGCCCGTTGAGCAGGAAAATGGTGTCCCAGGGCAGCAGGAAGTATTTCGAAGCTTCGACATTGAAGCCGTAAATCTGCACATCGCCGCCCAAAGGACCGCCGGAGACCTCGGAGGTGAAATCGATTCGCTCGCCTTTCCGGGTCAGGAAGACGCTGTCGCGCGTATCGTAGCTCAGGCCCGCCGTGATGCCGCTCTTCAGCCGGGCTCCGGCCTCGGACCGAATG
Source organism: Chthoniobacterales bacterium (assembly GCA_041743065.1). GTDB lineage: Bacteria > Verrucomicrobiota > Verrucomicrobiia > Chthoniobacterales > Chthoniobacteraceae > JBBSOD01. Next base: position 4,671 of record JBGTNO010000074.1, on the reverse strand, counting down.
GCTTCCGACACATTATCATCCACATCGAAAATGTTGATATTCTCCAGCCGGTAGGCGAGGCGGAGGCTGGTGAAGTTGTTGATCGGCTTGCGGGCGTTGATTTCGAAGCCGTAGTTCTGCTGCGAGTAAACCGCGCTGACGAAATTCGCCTCGCGATAGAAGATCTCGCCGCCGACCGCCAGTTGGTAATCGAGGAAATAAGGCTCCGTGAGCCCGATGATGAAATCCTTGCGCTGCGTGCCGTATTGCAGCTTGGTCCGGAAACGCTGGCCGCCGCCGGTAAACTTGGGATAACCCATCACATCGAAGTTGCTCTGCTGGACTTCGACGAAACCGATCAGGTTGTCGATCGAGCTGAAGCCGGCGCCGAAGTTGAGCGAACCGGTCCGCTTTTCCTCGACCAGCACGTTTAGGTCCTTGCGGCCGGGCACGCCGGTGTCGCTCGGATAGGTGTCCACCCGCGAGAAGTAGTTCAGATTCCCGAGCCGCGCCTTGCTGGCATCGACCCGCACGGTGTCATAGACATCGCCGGGCGCCACCAGCAGCTCGCGGCGGATGACCTTGTCTTTGGTGCGGGTATTTCCCGAAATGTTGACCCGCTCGATGTAGGACTGCGCGCCTTCGTCCAGATTGTAGGCGATATCGACCACGTTATTACCGGAGGAAATGACATCCGCATTCACTCCGAGATCGACGTAACCGCGGGTGCCATACAGATCCTGCACCGCTTTCACATCTTCCTGCGCGGTCTTGGCGGAGTAAACCCCGCCGGGCTGAGTCTTGATCTTGGCGCGAATTTCCTCTTCCGGAAAGACGGCTCCGCCCGCCACGCTCACCGTTCCGACGCGATACTGCGGGCCTTCCGTGATCGGAAATACGACCCGCACTTTCGAACCGCGAAGGGGCTCGATCCGCGGCGCGCCCACCAGCACGTCGATGTAGCCTTGGTTCTGATACATCTGGCGGATGGTATCGACATCGGAGGTCAGCTTCTCCTGATCGACCCGGCCACTCTTGGTGAGAAACGATAGGAGCGATTTCTTCTTCGTCGCCAGACCGGCGCGCAATTCGCGGTCGCTCAGAGCTTGATTGCCGTCGAAACCCACATCGCCCACCACCATTTTGCCGCTCTCGATAATGGCATACGTGACCGTGGCTTTTTCCGTGCCCTCTTCCACCTGCACGTCGTAGCTGACCGTGGTCTCGGCGAATCCGCGCGAGCGGTAATAATCCTGCAACTTCTGCCGATCCACTTCGAGATTGGCCTCGTTCAGCAGCTCGCCTTCCTTGACGACGAGTTCGCGGCGCAACCGACTTTCCTTGAAACGATCCGCTCCCTGGATCAGGATTTTCGCGACCGAAGCCTGCGTCTGCACCACCACCACCACCTTGACTCCGCCCGTCACGGTCTCGCCGTAAATGCGGACATTCGCGATGCTGCCTGATTTGTAAAGATTGCGGATGTCGGACTCGACCACCTGATCCGAGTAGGGTTCGCCCACTTTGGTCCGCATATTGGCCAGAATGCGCTCACGACTCACCGTGGGGGACCCGGCATACTGGACCTCGATCTGCTGGACGATGGGGCGGGTTTCCTGCGCGAGCAGGTCTCCCCCGCCCAGGGTCAAAACGGAAAGGATTAGAAATAAAACGCGTCTCATGAATGGATCGAGTGTCCCCAGGGGCTAGGTTCCGGAAGGATTGGCGGGTATTGATGGAGGAAAGATGGGCGGAAGGTCAACCACCAAAGCGCCCACCATCGAGCGTAAATCGGAGGCGGTGGATGTCCGCTCCGGCAGGCTCCATGTTCGCGCCCCTCATCCGAAGAAATCCGGCTGGACGGTCTTCGGAGCGGGCAAGCCGAGTTTCGCGTAGGCCGCGGAGAGCGCCACCCGGCCCTGCGCGGTGCGCTTCAGGTAGCCGTTCATGATTAAATAGGGCTCGTGCACGTCCTCCAGCGTGCCGGCATCTTCGCCCACCGCCACGGCGAGCGAGCCCAGGCCCACCGGCCCGCCATTGAACTTTCCAATCACCGTTTCCAGGATGCGCTTGTCCATTTCGTCGAAACCGTCGGCATCGATATCTAGCATGGCCATGGCGCGATCGGCCACCTCCGCCGTGATCCGGCTGTCCGCGCGCACCTGGGCGAAATCCCGCACCCAGCGCAGCAGATTGTTGGTAATGCGCGGCGTGCCCCGAGAGCGCCGGGCAATCTCCAGCGCGCCCTCCGGCTCGATCTCCACTCCGATGAGCCCCGCGCTGCGCAGAACGATCCGCTGCAGTATCTCCGGCTGGTAATAGTCCAGGCGGCACTGCATCCCGAAGCGTGAGCGGAGCGGCGCGCTGATCATCCCCGAGCGCGTCGTCGCCCCGACCATGGTGAATTTCGGCAGGTTCAGCCCGACACTGCGGGCGCTCGGCCCCTGATCGATGATGATGTCCAGCTTGTAATCCTCCATCGCCGGATAGAGATACTCCTCGATCGCCGGCTGCAGCCGGTGAATCTCGTCGATGAAAAGAATGTCGCCCCGTTCCAGCGACGTCAGCAGGCCCGCCAGATCACCCGCCTTTTCGATCATCGGCCCGCTCGTGTTCTTCACCTTCACGCCCATCGCGTTACCCAGGATGTAGGCCAGCGTCGTCTTGCCGAGCCCCGGCGGGCCGCTCAGGAGGATATGGTCCAGCACATCGCCCCTCTGCCGCGAAGCCTCCACCACCAGCTCCAGCCGCTCACACACCTTCTCCTGTCCCACAAATTCGGCGAACATCGGCGGACGCAGCGAGACATCGAACGGCGTGTCCGGCGCGTCAGCCGTGTTAATCGTGGAAGGATCGGGCACCCGCGCAGTCAACCTAAAGCGCCTCCCGCCCGCAAGCCGAACCAGCGTCCCGGCGGCGCGTCCGCGAATCAGGCGGACCGGCTTCGCGGACTGGACCGCCCTTCCAACTTTTATCGAGCTCGGGTTCAGGTCGCTCTTCATCAAGGCGGCGGAGTCGGCGCCGAGGCCGTGCCCGAGAGCTTCGCGGAAATCGAGGCCGACCTCGCCGGGGAGGCGAAGAAGGCGCGTGACGGATAGACCGCGCTCGGTGGTCGGCATCGTGAACAACCAAGCAGACCTTGCCGCTGGACGCCGCCCGTCCTAGTGCGCAGCCGGTCGATCTACGCATTGCTCGGGCCGAATGGCGCGGGGAAATCGACGCTGCCCTCGACCCACTGGTGCGCGAGGAGCTTTCCGCCGGTTTGCTGGAGCTGCTGGGCGGGAACGACTGGACGGTGGTCCTCGCCTCGCAAGATGTGGACGAACTCGATCGGCTCGCCGACCGGGTCGGCTACCTGGCGAACGGGCGGCTGCACTTCAGCGAGACTGTCGAGTCGCTCCAGCGGCGCTTTCGGAAAGTCCGGGCGACTTTCGCCACCGCACCCCGAAGCGAGGTCGCGCCGATGCCGCCCAGTTGGCAGGCGGTCGAATGCGCGGGCCGCGAGATCGGTTTCATCGACGACGACTACGACGAGGCGCGGTGTCGCAAACACCTCGCGCGTCTTGGCGCAGTGGAGCGCGTCGAGGCCCACCCGCTCGGACTCAACTGGCTCCACCCGCTGCCGCCGGTCCCGCCCACCACTGCCGCTGCGGAGTCCCTTCTGGAAATCACATTTCCGAAAAGCCCCCATCCAATAAGAGGGTTAACCTCTTCCGCAACGTAAGACAGGTGACAAACCTGTCTTACGTTGCGCCCCACCCGTAAAATCGGCAGGGTAATCGCCTTGTTCGACCACCCACGTTCCGACTTCCGCCCGCTCTTTCATCTGGGTCCCTGGCCCGTGCCGCTGGCTGGCTTGCTGGTGATGTGCCACTGCGCCACCATGATTTTGTGGACCATCCTGGGCCTGCCTTCGGCGCTTATTTTTCAAAGCGGGGCGGTGCTGCGCGGCTTCGCCTTTTGGCAGGTCGCGACCTACGCCTTCGTCAACGGCCCCTCCATCTGGTTTGCGATCGAGATGTATCTTCTCTTCACCTTCGGGAGGGACCTGGAGCGGCTCCTTGGCCGGGCGAGCTTTCTCCGGCTCTACCTCCTCCTCCTCCTCAGTCCTCCGCTCGTGCTTTTGTTCTGGGGGCTGTTCGCGCCCGTCACGCTGTTCGGTTCGGGCGCCGTGCATTTTGGGGTTTTCATCGCCTTCGCCACTTTTTACCCCGGCGCGATGTTTTTGTTCAATATCCCCGCGAAATGGATCGCGCTGGTCCTGCTCGGACTGGGAGTCCTGCAAGCGCTGGCGGCTCGGGATTTCGCCCAACTGGCCGCTCTTCTGCTCAGCGCCGGGCTGGCCTGCGGATACATCCGATTCTCGCGCGGCCAGGAGTTGATGCCGGGATTTCGCTTCACCTTCGGCTCCCCTCGCACGGGAGCCGCGGGCCGGGCTCCACGAAGCCGGAAACCGAGCGGCGAGCCCCCTGAAGTGATCGTCGATCGGCTGCTCGATAAAATCTCGAAGGATGGCTTCCAGAGCCTTTCCAAAAAAGAACGGACGCAACTGGAGTCCGCCCGCCAGGTCATGGTCGGGCGCTCTCAAAAATAGACGTGAACCTCCCGGCGGCTCCGCATAACCTCCGCCCGAAGTGCCGCTGCCCGATCTCACTCTCAGCGTGGTCATCCCCTGCTGGAACGACTTTGCCG
>JBGTNO010000073.1:0-3243 GCA_041743065.1 Chthoniobacterales bacterium | reverse complement strand
GGCCCGGGGCTGCTCTCCATCGTCGGCACCGGTGCGGCCACGGGCGTCACTATCAATCCCGGCGCGGGCCTCACCACGATCAACAGCGATCTCGCCCTCAGCGGCCCGGCGCAAGCCATAACCGTGAATAACGCGGCGGGTCTGGTCATCAACGGCGCGGTCTCCGGCGCGGACGGCTTAACCAAAGCGGGAGCGAGCGATCTGGTGCTCACGGGCGTCAACACCTACACGGGCACGACGACGGTCCTCCAAGGCGCGCTGGCCGTGGATGGATCGGTGGTCGGGGACGCGCTGGTGGCGGGCGGGATGCTCCGGGGAATCGGCACGGTCGGGGGCAGCGTCACGAATCGCGCGCTGGTGCAGCCCGGCGGCGCGACCGCGCCGGGCACGTTGAGCATCGGCGGCGATTACCGCCAAAGCCCGGCGGGGATATTGAACATCCGGCTCGCTTCCCCGACGAATTATGACCGGCTGACCATCGGCGGCGCGGCCATGCTCGGCGGCGCGTTGAATGTCTCCTACCTCGGCGGCTTCGACGCCGAAGTGGGCGACAGGTTCACCATTCTCACCGCGGCCGGCGGCGTCTCCGGCCGGTTCGCCAGTTTCGACGACGCCCATTTCACCGGCACCCTGCTCGGGCTTCAGGTGGTCTATGAAAACAACGCGGTGCTGCTCGAGTTCACCCAGGGCTCGTTTGCCGATCTCGCCTCCGACTTTGCCCTCACGCGCAATGAGCGCCAGGTCGCCCGCGGGCTGGACCGGCTGGCCACGAGCGACCGAGACAACGCGCTCATCCGGGAGCTGAATACGTTGCTGCTCGCGGACATCCCCGGTGCGCTCAGCCTTCTGTCGCCCGAAGATTTCGCCGCCATTTTCAGCAGCGGTCTGGCGCTTTCGCAAATCCAGGTCGGCAATCTCGAGCGCCGCCTCGGCGAAGTGCGGCAGGGCGCGAGAGGCTTCAGCGATTCCGGTTTCGCGGTGACTGATGCTCGCGGCGCGCAAAATTTCGACGGCAAAAGCGTGGTCAGCTCCGATGGGAAGACCAGCGCGCGTTTTGAAGGCAAAGAGAGTAAGGCGATCGAAGAGATCGTGGAGACGGCGGGCGCACGCGAAGAGCGCTGGGGCTTTTTCATCTCGGGCACGGGTGAGCTCGGCGATCTCGAGAGCACCAGCTCCGCGCGCGGTTCGGACTTCACGACAGGCGGCGTCACCGTCGGCACGGACTATCGTTTCACCCGCTCTCTCGTGATGGGCGCGGCGATCGGCTACGCCAACACTTCCTCCGACCTCAGCCGCGGCGGCAGCTTGGAAAGCGACAGCGGGAAGGGCAGTTTTTACGCCACTCTCTACAGCGGCGGCTTTTATGTGAACGGGGTGGTCGGGGCCGGTTACGGCTCGATTGAGACGAAGCGCCGCACGGTCGGCGGCGTCGCGCGCGGCGACACTCATGCGACCGACTTCAATGGCCTCCTCGGGACTGGCTACGACATTCACCACGGCTCCTTCACCTGGGGACCCGTGGTTTCGCTCCAATACGGGACCGTGGGGATCGACAGCTTCCAGGAACGAGGCGCGCTCGGCGCTCTGCGCATCGGCGCGCAGAGCCAGGACTCCCTGAAATCAGCGGTCGGACTGAAGGCTTCCTATCAGCAGCGCATCGGCCGCGTCATCCTTACACCCGAAGTTCGCGCGCAATGGCAGCACGAGTATCTGGAAGACGAGTTCAGCATCGATGCGGGCTTTTCCTCCGGCAGTTCATTCACCGTCCGCGGTCCCGAAATTGGCCGCGACTCGCTCCTGCTGGACCTCGGTGCCTCGGTTCAACTGGGTTCCCAAGTGGCGCTCTTTGGCTACTACACCGGCGACCTTGGGCGGCAGAACTACACCGTCCACAGCGTCACCGCCGGTGTCCGCGTGAGCTTCTAAGCACGGTGCCTTCGAGCGGACGGAACTCCGATTCCGATCCGTCGCGCGCAGGGGGCGGCAGACGTTGAACGTCGAGTTCGTCAATCGGGACGGCGGCGGCAACATCGACCCTAACTTCAAAACTAAAACCGTCTGAAGGCAGTCGACCCAACCCTGCGATCAATCTGAAAGACAGGGCCAAACAATTGCCGCCAAAGGGTCGCGCCCAAAACCCGTGACGCGCGGCAAAGCGGAAAGAGGATCAGCCGCACGAGACGCACTCCCTTCGCGCGGTGCCTCCTTTTGACTTGCGGGCCGGGGGGCGAATCCTATCCTGTGCGGCTGCGCGGGCTCGCGCCCGCCCGTCCTGCCGGGTCGCGGTCCGCCGAGGTTCACTTTTCTCAGACTCTTTTTCATCATGGCCAATATCATTCTCGTGGGCGCTCAGTGGGGCGACGAAGGCAAGGGCAAGATCATCGATTTCCTGACCGAAAAAACGGACGTGGTCATCCGCAGTCAGGGCGGGAATAACGCCGGTCACACCGTCATTCACGGCTCCACCAAGTATGTGCTGCATCTGATTCCGTCGGGCATTCTCAGTCCGGGGAAGACCTGCGTCATCGGCAACGGTGTGGTGATCGATCCGGTGGCGGTCGTCGAGGAGATCGAGGGTCTGCGCGCGCGGAAGATCAAGGTGGGCAAAAATCTGCTCATCAGCGAACGCGCGCATCTCGTGCTGCCCTACCACCGCGCGCTCGACGCCGCTCAGGAATCCGCCGCCGGCCGGAAAAAGATCGGCACCACCGGTCGCGGCATCGGGCCGGCCTACGGCGACAAGATCGCCCGCACCGGTCTGCGCATGGCCGACCTGATCCAGCCCGTGCGTTTCACCGAGAAGCTCCGCCCGCTCGTGAAGGAAAACAACGCGCGGCTGAAGGCTGCGGGCCACGCCTCGCTCAGTTTCCGGCAGATCAATGATGCCTGCCTCGAAGCCGGCGCAAAACTGGCTCCGCACGTCACCGACACGGTCATGTATCTCCATGGTGCCATGCAGGATGGGAAAGAAATGCTGTTCGAGGGAGCGCAGGGCACTTTTCTCGATATCGATCACGGGACCTATCCCTACGTGACGTCCTCGAACACCACAGCCGGCGGCGCCTCGACTGGCTCGGGCGTGCCGCCGCACCGGATGGATAAAGTGCTGGGCGTGATCAAGGCCTACACCACCCGCGTCGGCGAGGGCCCTTTTCCCACCGAGTCGGAGGCGATCACGGACATGCTGCACGCCTTGGGCCGCGAGTATGGCGCGACCACCGGCCGGGCGCGGCGCTGCGGCTG
>JBGTNO010000072.1:0-2837 GCA_041743065.1 Chthoniobacterales bacterium | reverse complement strand
ATAGATCGTCTTTTCGACCGGGCGCAGGTTGACGAGAGTGCCGATGAGGTAGGCTTCGGCGGCGGCATCGGTGTCGTCCACATTCAAGGCGGTCTGGGCGTCGATGCCTTCGAGGCCGGCCACGGGCAGGCCGCGTTTTTTGGCTTTGCGGAGGAAATAGTTATCCAGACCGAGCTCGCTGCGCAGACCGCGCTCCTCGAGGTAGCGGGCGCTCAGAGCATCAGCCAGGAACCACGGGCGGTAGCGGGCCATCTGGTCGAAGGTCACACCGAAGAGAGGTAGAAACTCGCGCAGGAAATCCTGGGCGGCGGGGGTAAGGTGGTTGCGCAGGGAATCGCCGGGCGGGTAGGTGCCGATGCGCTCAAGCTCCTCGGCCACGTCGCGGCCGGAGCGGCGGGAGAGGTCGATCTCGAGGACGAGTTCGTCGGCTTCGGCGAAGGCGTTTTCCATGACCGGATCGAGCGGATAAACGGAAGCGGGCAGGACATGGACGGAGCCGAGCAGATAGACGACATGGCGCTGGTCGCGGATTTCCCAGAGGAGGTGCCGGCCGGTGCGGTCGCCGGGGGCAACGCTGGCGCAGCCGCCAAGAGCTAGCAGCGAAATGAGCCCCCAGGCGGCAGCGGAGCGGCGGGCGAGCGACATCGCGAGGGAGCAGAGCAGGCGGCGCGGGCGTCGTCACTCGGATTCTGGGATCGGGCGGCTGGCTGGATCACGGAGCGCGAAGCGTCCCGCTTGTCGTGGTGTGGCTAATGAATTTGAACCGCTGGCCTCGGGGTTGGATCACTCGCGCCACGGGAGGCAGAGAAGAGCGGGCATCGGCCCGCATCCGATTAGAAGATACTTGCGACCGAAGAAGCCCGGAACGGCATGGCGGACTCCGCCAGCCCTGGGTGGGGAGAAACAACAAAGGCGGTCAGAACCCCAAAAGGCGGTGAGGAAAACCCTTTGCACTCAATCGCCGGGGGCGTCGGGAAACAAAAAAATATGAATTCGCAAAACGACCAACTCAGCAGAGAAAACCTTGGCAAGCTGGCTGCGGCGGGCGAGCCGCCCTGTCTGTTCTCTACCAGCCGACCCACCGGCATCATCCGGAGAATCAGCAGGACCCGATTCGTTTCCGCAATCTGCTCAAAAACCTCGAGCAGGCTCTCGGCGAAAAAGAAGAGGCGGAAAAGGTCGCTGCTTCCCTCAAATCGTTTCACGCTCTGGCGGAAGACCGGGACTTCTGGAATCACACCCTCGATGGGCTGGCCGTCTTTGGCGCGCCTGATGTGTTCCGGGTCTTCACCCTGCCCAGGGCGATGCCCGAACTGGCCATTGTGGCCGACAGTTTCCACAGCAAGCCCCTCTGGCGCTTCCTGCAATCGACCGACCGCTACCAAGTGCTGGCCCTGACCCGCGACCGCATCCGTCTTCTGGAAGGTGATCGCGACGAGCTCGATGAGATTGATCCCGGCCCGGATGTTCCGCGGACTTTGACTGAACCACTCGGGGCGGAACTGACCGAGCCGCACAGCACCGTGGCTTCATATGGAGGCAACGCGGGCGGAAGTGGAGCGGCCATGCATCACGGCCGCGGCGGCAAGGAACCCGAGATCGAGATCGATGACGAACGCTTTTTCCGCGCGATCGACCGTGCCGTAATGGAGCAGCATTCGCAACCCTCCGGGGTTCCGTTACTGCTCGCCGCCTTGCGGGAACATCAGAGTGTGTTCCGGAAAGTCAGCCGCAATGCCGCGCTCCTCGACCAGGGCGTGGACATGGATCCCGCCTCGCTTTCCGCCGAGGAACTCCGCCAACAAGCCTGGCAGGTGATGGAGCCGCAGTATCGCGCGCGGCTCGAGAAAATGGGCGAACAGTTCCAGCAGGCGAAAGCGTCCCAGCTCGGCCTCGATGACTTGGAGGAGGTGGCGAAAGCCGCCGTCGCCGGACGGGTCGGCACCTTATTGATCGAAGCCGACCGGCTGATTGCGGGAAGCATCGACGCGCAGACCGGACAGGTGCGCCGCGCCGCTCTCGACGATCTGGAGATCGATGATCTGCTCGACGACCTGGGCGAGCTGGTGCGCGCCAGAGGCGGTTAGGTCGCCGTGATCCCGACCGAACAAATGCCGACGCCCACAGGCGCGGCCGCGATCTGCCGTTATTAGCCCACCAAAAAGGCAACCAAAATGATCAAGCTCATCGCGGCATTGCTCCTCGCCACGACCTGGCTCGCGGCGACTCCATGCTCCCAAGCCGCCATGCGCTCCGAACCGGCATCCCCCATCGCGACCCTGGCCCCAGGCCGGCGCGGAGACGGCTGTGCCGGAGCAACTCTACGGCGTCTGGATCGCCAACGATGTGGACGCAAAAGCTGGCGAGGTAAAAATCCGGCTCACCTTTCTCCGCCGGGGGACGGTGAAGCTCCTCGCGTGGTCCGACATTCCGCTCGCCGGGAAGGTGCGGGACATGGAGGGGCCTTTCACCGTGCGCGGCGATACCATCAGCTCGGAGGCGATCCGCGACGGGAAACAGGCCACTTACTCATTCGAGGGCCGACAGCTTGTGCTGCGCTTCAAGAGCGGGAAGGTGGTTCGCTTCGACCGTGAATAGCATTGCGGGACGGAGGGATGAGCTGCCCGGCGGGATCGCCAGCCGCACCTCCTCAGACTATGACCTTTTCCAATCTCCACCGGCTCTGGCTTCGCGTGCCGTGCTGGATTCGGCGCAAGATTCCAGAGTAGCCTCCGAATCTTCTCTTTCTCTTCCAATATGCCTTCTGAACCTGCACGCGCCGCGATCCGCACCGCTTCCGCCTCGGACGAATACGTCGTCGGCGTGATGACGATGGA
>JBGTNO010000071.1:0-6036 GCA_041743065.1 Chthoniobacterales bacterium | reverse complement strand
CCGCGGCCGGCCGTGCCCGCGTGGAAAACGAGCGCACTTACCCCGGCCTCAGCCAGCCCGGAAATCGGCCGCCCCTTTTCATAAGCGCCGGGATAACCCTCCGAAGCCATCACCACACACACCGCCGCCCGTTCGTCCCAGACCGGCTCGTAATCCGGCAGTTTTCCATCGATCGCCGCCTCGATCATCTCCACCAGATCACTCCGCAGTCGCGGCAAAAGAACCTGCGTCTCCGGATCGCCGAAACGACAGTTAAACTCCAGCACCTTCAGCCCGTCCGCCGTGATCATCAGCCCCGGAAAGAGCAATCCTTGAAAAAAAATCCCCTCCGTCTTCAGCCCCGCCATGAACGGTTCCATCACCTCCCGCCGCACCGCCGCCTCCCGCTCCGGCGTCAGCAGCGGCGCCGGACTGTAGGTGCCCATGCCGCCGGTGTTCGGCCCGGTGTCGCCGTCGAAAGCCGTCTTGTGATCCTGCGCGCCCGGAAACAACAGGTAGTTCTCGCCATCCAGCACCGCGTGGATCGAGCACTCCTGCCCGGTGAGAAATTCCTCGATCACCACCCGCGCCCCCGCCTCGCCGAACAGCCGCTCCTCCATGATCCGCCCGATCGCCGCTTCCGCCTCCGCGCGGTCCGCCGCGATGATCACTCCCTTGCCCAGCGCCAACCCATCCGCCTTCACCACCACCGGATATTTCTGGTCCGCCAGAAACGCCCGCGCCTCCTCCGCCTCCGCAAACCGCCCGAAAGCCGCCGTCGGAATCCCATGCCGTCGCATGAATTCCTTCGCGAAAATCTTCGACCACTCGAACCGCGCCGCCTCCCGCGTCGGCCCGAAAATCCGATGCCCCCGCGCCTGGAAATGATCCACCATCCCCGCCGCCAGCGCCTCATCCGGCCCCACCACCGTCAGCCCGATCCCCTCGCGCTCCACCACCTCGGTCAGCGCCGCGAAGTCGCCCATGGAAACCGACACATTCGTCCCGAGCGCCGCCGTCCCCGCGTTTCCCGGCGCGCAAAAGAGGGCCGTCACCCGCGGCGACTGGGCTAATTTCCAGACGAGCGCGTGTTCGCGCCCGCCGCTGCCGATGACCAGGATTTTCATGCGCCGCGCAGCCTATGGTGATTGAGCGCATCCGTCACGCCCGCACCCCGCCGCCAGCGAAAGTGCTCCCCGATCGCCGCCGAGACAAACTCCTTCGCCCGCCGCACCGTCTCCACCAGCGGGAGACCCTCCGCCAACCCCGCCGCGATCGCCGCCGCGTAGGTGCAGCCCGTCCCGTGCGTCTCCACCCCCGCGATGAACGGCGCCCCCAGCTCCAGCACACCCTCCTTCGTCACCAACACATCCACCGCCTCCGCCGTCCGGAAGTGCCCCCCTTTTAAGAGCACATCGCAGCCCCACCGCTCCCGCAACTCCCCCGCCGCCGTCCGCATCGTCGCGAGATCCGGAATCTCCCGTCCCCATAAAACGCGCGCCTCATCCCGATTCGGCGTCACCAGCGCCGCGCGGGGAAAAAGCAGCTCGCCATACGCCGCCACCGCCTCCGGCTCCAGGAGCGCGTCCCCGCTCGAAGCCACCCTCACCGGGTCCACCACCAGCGGCGGCCCGTCCACCGGCAGCGCCCGCGCCACCGCCTCGATGATCGCCCGCGAAAACAGCATCCCCGTCTTCACCACCCCCACCGGAAACGCCTCCAAACAAAGCCGCACCTGCTCCGCCACCATCTCCGGTTCCATCGCTTGAATGCGCGACACCTTCCCGGGCACCTCCGCCACCACACAAGTCACCGCCGTCAGCCCATAAACGCCCAACGCCCCCCACGTTTTCAAGTCCGCCTGCAACCCCGCCCCCGCGCTATTATCCGACCCCGCAATCGTCAGAGCCACAGCAGGCGACAAATTCATGCGCGAGACCCTGCCACATTTCCCGACCCACCCGCGACCCTCATTTCGAAAATACCTATCGCACCGGCTCGGAGGCGCGGAGGTTGAAATGAGCCGGAGATCTTTTCCCGCGCTGGGCGCGGCTTCCTGGCCGCCAGTCCTCGGCCTTGGGCAGCAAGCCGCCCGTTCGCCTCCGCCGCCAGCGTCAAAGGGCGGATTTATCGATGCCGCATAGTTCAAAAATCCGCAGGAGCGTGTCTTCGATGAGGTTGTTCGGGCAGGACGCTCCGGCGGTGATGCCCACGGTGAGCGGGCGCGCCGCGGGCAGCCAGTCCGGGGTCACGATTTCCTCGCCGCGGTGCGAGTCGTAGTGGCGAATCCGCGCGGGGGATTCGAGGCGGGCGGCGTTGCGAATGAAATAGGTCGGGAGCACGCTTTCGCCCATTTCGGCGAGATGGGAGGTGTTCGAGCTGTTGTAGCCGCCCACCACCAGCAGCAGATCCATGGGCTGCTTCAGCATTTGCTCCAGGGCGTCCTGCCGTTCCTGCGTGGCGCCGCAGATGGTGTCGAAAAAACGGAAGTTATCTTCCTTCCGAGGCCTCGATTTGTCGCGGTCGCCGACGGCGGCGGCGACGCGCCGCTGCACCTCCTCCGTCTCCCCGCGCATCATGGTCGTCTGGTTGGCCACGCCGACGCGCTCCAGATGTTTATCCGGGTCGAAACCTTCGCTGTAAGCTCCGGCGAAGCGGGCCAGAAACGCCTCCCGATTTCCGCCGTGGCGGATGTAATCGCCCACATAATCGACATCGCCGAGGGTCAGCACGACGAGATAATGCCCCTTGCCCCCGCTGGTGGCGCGGGAACTGGTGGCCTTCGTCTCCTCGTGCTCGGCCTTGCCGTGAATGATCGAGGTGACATCCTCGCGGGCGTTCTGGCGGACGCGTTTCCACACGCTCATCACGTCGCCGCAGGTGGTGTCCACGATCTGACAGCCGCGCGCCTTGATGTCTTCCTGAATTTTCACTTCGGTGCCAAACGCGGGCACGATGACGACATCTTCGGGCCCCAGCTCGGAGACATCGGCCTGCTTGTTTTGGCCAATGAGATTGCGGATGCCCATGGCCGAGATCTGATCGTTGACCTCGGGATTGTGGATGATCTCGCCGAGAATGAAGAGCCGCTGGTCGGCGAAAACCTTCCGGGCGGCGTAGGCCAGATCGATGGCGCGCTCGACTCCGTAACAAAAGCCGAACTGCTTGGCCAGGCGCACCGTCACCCCGCCGGCGGTGATGGAACCGCCGGAGTGGCGCACTTTTTCCACCGTCTCGCTGCGGTAATGCGTCTCGACCTGCGCCTGCACGGCCGACATGACGTCGGGCGTGCGCAGGTTCACCCGCTGCGGGCGGGCGGGGCTATCGGTGCTGGCCAAGAGATTAGCGGCGGTCGATCAGGAGCGGACCGGCCGGATCGGCGAACCAGGAGGGCGACATGAGGGCGCTCTGGGGCGGGTTGGGATCGTTGCGCTGATCGAGCATCCGCACGGTCGGGCCGACCTTACCGTCTTCCGGCTGGGTGGTCGCGATGCTGATCGGGGTGCCAATCTTCACGAGAGCGAAGAGACGCGCGGCCGCCTCTTTGTGCAGGCGGATGCAGCCGTGGGTGCGGGGCTCGTTCCAGACAAAGCCTTCGTGGAGACCGTAGGCGGGCAGGAACTCGACCCAGTAAGCCATCGGATAACCCGCGCCCGGCTGGCTGATCCGGCGCTTGTTCTTGATCTTGTTGGTGACGCGGAAGTTGCCCTTCGGTGTCGGGGTGGAAGCGGTGCCGACGTTGCCCTGCACGGCCATGAGCACGTCGTCCCCTTCCATCACATAGACGTGCTGGGTGGAGGTGGAGACCTTCACTTTTACGTTGTCGGGGTTTTTCGGTTTGTAGGCGACGACTTTATACGGACCGGAGCCGCTCGGACTGGAGGTGGCGCAGCCCGTCACCAGAATGGCGGCCGCGGAAAACAGGGAAAGGGCGAGATAGGGAAGTTTCATACGTGGATGTCCCGTATCCGAAACGCTATGCGGGCCCCTTTGTCAATCGGCTTCCCCTCTTACTCCCGCTCCTGCTCCTAATCTTAATCTGTTTCCGGGGAGCGGATTAAGATTAGGAGCAGGAGCGGGATTAGGAGAAAACGCGGGGAGCGGGGACGACCTGATCAAGGACTTTCGCGCTCGAGAGGACGCCCGGGACGCCCGCGCCCGGATGCGTGCCCGCTCCCACGAGATAAAGCCCGTCCACATCCTCGCTCTCGTTGTGGGGCCGGAACCACGCGCTCTGGGTGAGGATCGGCTCGAACTGAAACGCCGATCCCGCATACGCGTCCAACTCGTTCTCGAAATCCAGCGGCGTTATGATTCGGCGGGTGATCACGCTTTGCGAAAGGCCGGGGCAATACTCGTCGAGCGACCGCAGGATGGTGTCGGCGTAGTTTTCTCGCACCGATTCCCAATCGACATCGCCGCGCAGATTCGGCACCGGCGAGAGCAGGTAAAACGCGTCGCATCCCGGCGGCGCCAGGCTGGGATCGGTCCGCGTGGGCGTGTGCAGGTAGAGCGAGAAATCCCCGGCCAGCACCTTGCGATCGAAAATGTCCGTCAGCAGTCCGCGGTAGCGCGGCCCGAGCAGGATGGTGTGGTGCGCCAGCTCGGGAAATGGGCGGCTCGTTCCGAAATAAAGCACAAACAGGCCCATCGAGTAGCGCATCTTTTCCAGGCGGCGATCCGTCCATTTCCTCCGCCAGCGCGAGGCGACCAGCTTGCGGTAGGTGTTCGCGCAATCGCCATTCGAGACGACCACCTCGGCCGCGAGAAGTGCCCCGCCCGCTCGCCGGACGCCCGTCACTTTGCCTTGCTCGATGGTGATTTCCTCGACCCGGGTGTTCAGCTCGATCCGGCCGCCCATTTCCTCGAAGAGCCGCGCCAGCGCCGCCACCAGCGCGCCCGTGCCGCCCATCGCGAAATGCACGCCCCATTGGCGCTCGAGATAGTGGATCATCGAGTAGATCGAGCTGGCTTGAAACGGATTCCCGCCAATCAGCAGCGGGTGGAAGCTGAAGACCTGCCGCAGCGCCGGATCCTGAATGTATTGGGAAACCAGCCCATAAACCGACTTATGCGATTGCAGCCGGATCAGGTCCGGCGCGATTTTGAGCAGGTCGGCGATCGAGGAAAACGGCTGATCCGCCAGATCGGTGAAGGCGCGGTCGAAGATGGCCCGCGAGCGCTCCACAAACCGCCGATAACCCGCCACATCGTCCGGATTAAAGCGCCGGATTTCCGCGATGATCTCCTCCTCCGCGCCCGTGTAATCGAAGATCCGCCCGTCGTGAAACCGGATCCGGTAAAAGGGGGAGCACGGCACGATCCGCACGAACTCCTCCGTCCGGCGGCCGGCCAGCGCAAACAACTCATCAATCAGAAACGGCGCGGTGAGAATGGTCGGACCGGCGTCGAAGGTGAACCCGTCCTGGCGATAGACGTAGGCCCGCCCGCCCGGCTGATCGCGCATTTCCAGGATCGTCGTGTCATAGCCGCGAGCCCGCAGGCGAATGGCTGCCGCCAGTCCGCCGAATCCGCCGCCGATCACGAGGGCGCGATCTCTAGCCACCGGCGATCGGTCCCCTCATGCCGCCACCTCCCGGGCTTCCGCCACCGGCGCGCGCGCCACCAGCGCGCGAATCTCCCGGAAACAATGGTCCAGTCCTTCTTTTGCCGCCGCCGCCAGAGGCGAAGCGGCGATCCGGCTGGAAGTTTCGCGGAAAAGCTCATCGCTCAAATCGCGCAATTTTTCCACCGCGCCGCTGCCGGCGATCAATTCGCGCACTTTGTTCACCGTGCCCTCCGAAGCCGCCGCGCCATTCAGACAGAGCTGGAGGACGGTGCGCTCCCTGTCCTCCAGCATGGAAAAGGCCAGTCCGGCCAGCAGCGTTTTCTTGCCCTCCACGAGGTCCGCCGAGAGCGCGGCACCGTTTTCATTCGAGTCTTCAAATTCCGCCAGATCGTTCTCCGCCTGAAAGGCCAGTCCCGCCGGCACGGCGATCTCGGCCAGGGCGGCCCGCTGCTCGTCCGGCAGCCGCGCGGAGATCCCGGCCAGCACCA
>JBGTNO010000070.1:0-9591 GCA_041743065.1 Chthoniobacterales bacterium | reverse complement strand
GATGAGGCGCCGGTGTATGATCGCGAGGCACGGGCGAAGGCGGCGCCGGAGCCGGTGGGAGCGCTGCCGACGGTGGATCCGCTGGAGGCGCTGCCGCGGCTGCTGGCGCATCCTTCGATCGCGTCGAAGAACTGGGTCTATCGCCAGTACGATCACATGGTGCGCGCCGGCACAGTGGTGCTGCCGGGCTCGGACGCGGCGGTCTTTCTGGTGCGGGAGGCGGGGAAAATCCTGGCGGCGACGAATGATTGCAACGCGATCTACTGCGCGCTCGATCCGCGCGAGGGGGCGAAGATCGCGGTGGCGGAGGCGGCGCGGAATCTGGCCTGCTCGGGCGCGCGTCCGCTGGCGGTGACGGATAATCTTAATTTCGGGAACCCGCACAAGCCGGAGAATTTCTGGCAGTTGCGCGAATGTGTGGAGGGGCTGGCGGAGGCGTGCCGTTTCTTCGGAACACCGGTGACGGGGGGGAATGTGAGTCTCTATAATGAGAACCCGAACGGCGCGATCGATCCGACGCCGACGGTGGGGATGGTCGGGATCATCGACCAGCCGGAGCACATCACGACGCAATATTTCAAAAGCCCGGGCGACCGCGTGCTGCTGCTGGGGGATTTCGGGAGCGAAATGGGCGGCTCGCATTTTCTGAAGGTGCTGGGCGGGCGCAAGGCCGGGGTGCCGCCGCGGATCGATCTGGAGCGGGAGCGCCGATTGCACGACGTCTTGCGGGATCTGATCGCGCGCGGGCTGATCCGTTCGGCCCACGATTGCGCGGAAGGTGGGCTGGCGGTGGCCCTGGCGGAATGCTGCATGTCGGGGAGCGAGCTGATCGGAGCGGCCATCGATCTGTCGGCGGCCGGCAGCGACGCGACGGTGGCTCTTTTCAACGAAAGCCAGTCCCGAGTAGTGGTCTCGGTGCGGGAGGGCGATGCCGATGTGCTGATGCGGGAAGGGGCGGCGCGCGGGCTGCCGGTTTACGATCTGGGCACGACGCGAGGGGCGGAACTGTCGATCAAGGCCGGCGCGGAAGATTTTGTCTGGGAGGTCGCGCAACTGTGGGACACATGGTATGGATCGATCGCCGCCAGCATGGAGGCCGACTAAAACGTGATCGACTGCGAAGAATCCCACCGGCCCAGACACGAATGCGGCGTGTTCGCCGTCTATGGGCATCCGAACGCGGCGGTGCTGACTTATTACGGCATGTTCGCGCTGCAGCACCGGGGGCAGGAGAGCGCGGGGATCGTGACGGCGAGCGGGCCGGCGAGTCAGTTCCAGCGGCATGTGGGGATGGGCCTGGTGGCGCAGGTCTTCCAGCCAGACGATCTGGAGCGGCTGAAGGGCGACCGCGCCATCGGGCATGTGCGCTACTCGACGACGGGATCGAGCAACCTGAAAAACGCGGCGCCGCTGATGGTGGATTGCCAGCGCGGGCAGATCGCCATTGGCCACAACGGCAATCTCACCAATGCCGCTCTGCTCCGCTCCGAGCTGGAAGCGAAAGGTTCGATTTTCCAAACGACGGTGGATAGCGAAATCATCATGCACCTGCTCGCGCAGCCCAATTCCAGCACCAGTGCGCTGGGTGCGCTGCGCCGGATCGAGGGGGCGTTTTCGCTGGTCATGATGAGCGAGAAAGAGGTGATCGGCGTGCGCGATCCGTTCGGTTTCCGTCCGCTCTCGCTGGGTAAGCTGGACGAGGGTGGCTGGGTGCTTTCCTCGGAGACTTGCGCGTTCGATTTGATCCACGCCGAGTTTGTCCGCGACCTGGAGCCGGGCGAAGTGGTGATCATCAGCGAGGAGGGCATCCGGAGCGAATGGCCCTTTGCCGAGCAGCCGCACAAGGCGTTTTGCATGTTCGAGTATGTCTATTTCTCCCGGCCCGACAGCACGATCGGAGATCGGAACGTGAGCAAGGTGCGAGTGGAAATGGGGCGGCAATTGGCCCGGCTGCATCCGGTGGAGGCGGACGTGGTGGTGCCGGTGCCGGATTCGGGGAACTACGCGGCGATGGGTTTCGCGGAGGAGTTGGGCATTCCCTACGATCACGCTTTTGTGCGCAATCACTACATCGGGCGCACCTTTTTGCAGCCGACCCAGCTCATCCGCGATTTCAACGTGCGGGTGAAGCTGAACCTGATCAAGGAGGCGGTGCGCGGCAAACGGGTCGTGGTGGTGGACGACTCGATCGTGCGCGGCACGACGGCGCGAGCGCGGGTGGTGAATCTGCGGGAGGCGGGCGCGGCCGAGGTGCACATGCGGATCAGTTGCCCGCCGCACAAGCATGCCTGCTATTACGGCATCGATTTTCCCGATCCGAAAAACCTGCTGGCCAATCAGTGTTCGATCGACCAGATCCGGGAATATCTGGGGGCGGACAGCATTGGCTACCTGTCGGTCGAGGCGATGATTGCGGCGACGAAGCTGCCGGGGAGCGAGTTCTGCCTGGCTTGTTTCAACGGCAGATATCCGGTGCCTTACGATAAGGAAGTGGATAAATTCATCATGGAGCGCCGCTCGAATCGGGGTGAGTTGCTGCCCGCCGACGATCATCCCGAGCTGTTTGCCGATCTGCGGTAGCGCGGCTCAGTAAGAGATCACGGAAAGGGGAGCCACGCACCTCCCTAATGCTGGGCGAGTGCCAATTTTGGCCACGGAAAAATATGATACGGTCCGGTCGGACCGTTTCTGCTGAACCTCGTCCTGGTCTTATCGAATTGTATTCGCATGAGACTCTCAAAAATCTCCGTACAGTGTCAAACGCCGTCTGCTAGCCCACCGTCCTCACCATTTCGGCAGCTATGTGTGGCCAGTCGACGGCGATATTCCGCGCTCTAGTCATCAAATCCCTAGCGAAGCGCTTCGGCAAGCCATATGGAAAAAGAAGTCGACCCTCCCCCGCCAGCTTTTCCAGCTGGAGGCTCTGAGTCGCACAACACAAGCCTTCCAACTGACCACTGGTAAATACCACACCCACTCTTTTCTCACGAGCAATCCGGGTAAGATTTTTGTCGGGCAGACCTTGTGCTATCTCCCAAGTCTCGCACACCAATCCCGCCGCACGGCCTAACCGTTGAAAAAATCTGACCGCCTGGGAGTCGCTCCTGTCCACATCACTGGCGATCACCAGCCGGGCGATACCTTGACTTTTCCAGCCCTCAAAGCACGACCGAACCTGCTCCTCAATTGGGATCTGCAGGTGCCGGGCCGGCTGCAAGGACGGGTTGTAACCCACGCTGAGGACCTCCACCCCAGCGTCGCGGAGCCGCAGCATCGTAGGAACCGCCGCTCGGGTCGGCTCCAGCCAGATTAGCCAATCCACCCGGTTGTGTCGGATCTCGGTAATGTTGGCTTCGTCCAGCACTCCCCCGGCCGCCCCGAAGTAGAGGTCCGTCATATACCCGCCCGCCCGGAAGGCTTTCGTCAATTCTTGGCCCGCCCGACTGAATGCCTCATGTTGCTGGAAAGTCTGTAGCGGGACGATTACCCCCACGCGGCCCCGGGCAGTGACCGGATGCTCGCGCGTGCGGCCTTCCAATTGTGTTTTCGATCCGCGGATCAGTCTCAGGAGTCCACAGTCTGCCAGATGAACAAAGGCTTGATGAGCCATCGTCCGGCTCACGCCGAAATGCTCTGCCACTTCCCGAATCGAGTAAAAGTCGATCCGCTCCTCCTGCTGTGCTCGCCGACAGTAGTCCTCCAGCGATCTCTCGAGACGCGCTTGATCCCGGCCGCTCCCGACCGGCAGTTCCCAGTCCGGCAGCGGCGGCAGTGCCTTGCGTTGCCGCGTACGAGCCACGGCGGGGATTGATGGGACAATGTGGGCAAAAGCGCAAGTCGAATACTGTCTCAAACTGTTTTTTACTGTCCGCATACTGTCTGGCTGGCAGAGCTGGCGGGCGGAGTTCAAGGTCGCGACTAGCACGCAGATTTGCCTGAAAACTTTACTCCTCACGTCCGTTGCTTCTCTCACCCTTATATCTAGCGTTTTCGCTCAGACGCCCGTTCCTCCGGTTGCAGGCGCCCAACCCGCTCCAGCCGCCCCGTTGCTGGAAGATGTGGTAGTCGCTCGCGAGACACCAAAGAGCCCCAAGGGGGACAAGAAGGAAATTATCGAGGGAGCCGATGAAAAACGAGTTCTCCTCGAGCCGAAGGAGTCCGTCAAATTGCGGATCAAGAGCAAGAAAAAGACGGGCAAAATAAAGTTTCTCGCTCCCAATGGAGGTACCTTCAACCGCCGCCGCGGACCGCTCAAGATCGATGCCGCCAAGCTGGATGGTGACACGGAGATTGAATTTACCGCCGGGCCTTCGCGCGGGCGCTACACGGTGGAGATGAGCAGCGGCGCGGAAACGGAGATCCTCGAATTCTGGGTCGGTGAGGAAGCGCCCCGCGGCAGGCCGGGGCCTGATCTCGAATTCAAGGCACCCCAATAGCCCCCTACCTGGTTACTCGTATGAAAACATTCTGCCAAACTCTCGCTTTCCTCGGGTTCCTCGCTTCTGCGGTCACCTCATCGGCTCAAAACACCTGCGCCAACGATGGCCAGCCAAACTCCGACTGTGACTCCGAAGTAGGCACCAATCCGATCAACCCTTATATGGGAAACCTGACTCGAAGAGTGGAAGACATCCGCACGTTCGGCCCGGCACCGATCGTGTTCAAGCGCCATTACAACAGCCGCACGCTCGATTTCAACGACGCCTACTGGCAGCTCGGGCACCGCCAGACCTGGCAGCACAATTGGAATCATGAAGTCCGGCAACTCAGCACCAAGACCTTCGGGTTTTTCGACATCAAGGTGCGCTATGCCGACGGCAACGAATACAATTTCAAGGCGCTCGATTCCTCCGGTTCTCAACTTGCTCCCGCTGCCGATAACGGTGACCGCCTCTACCGGTGGAGCGGCACCCAGGTCGGCTATACCCTACTGACCGCCAACGGTCGCGAATATGACTTCAAGCGCTACCTCTCGCCCAAGTTTGCCCTCATGCAGGTGCGCGATGGACAGGGACTGTATTGGAATTGCGCCTACGACAGCACCTGGCGATTGATCTCTATCACGAACAACTTCGGGCGATCGCTCCAGCTTCAATATGACGGCACCGGCACCGCCTCTCGCATTACCCAAGTCGCTGCCAGCGACGGTCGCACCGTCACCTACAATTATACCACTTGGTCGAGTACGGGTATCAATCTACTGGCCAGCGTGAACTATCCCGGAGGTGAGACCGCCAGCTATACCTACGCCTCCGCCGATCCGATTTTCACCGGTTCCCGGCCCGTGCTCGCCACCGCCAGCGACCCTACTTACGACGGAGCCGGCTCGCGGATGAAGTATGTCTATAACTATGGCAACACCTTTGACTACGGCGCGGGTGCTTATCTTGTCACCGGCACCGTGATGGAGGAGCGCAGCCTGGTGACCAATCAGCTCGTCGTGGCTCTTCCCGGCGGGACCGGTCCCAATCCGCAGATCGTAACTGGCGAAGGCGGCAGCCCCATTCGGACTTTTGCCAATGGCCTCATATCCAGCAAATCCGACGCGGTTGGGCGCACCACTGCCTACTCGCGGGGTGCCGGCGGCTATGGATTCATCAACTCGACCACCGAAGCCGCCACCGGCGCGACGACCTTTTACACCCGCGATTTCGCCGGGCGAGTCCTCTCGCAGACCGATCCGCTTGGTCACACGCGTTCTTTCACCTACAATGCCAAGGGTTTTCTCCTCAGTGCCACCGATGAGAATGGTCGCATCACCACCTACACCCGCGATGCCCAGAGCTGGCTCGCCCGGCAGGACCATCCGGATGGCACCTACGAAACGTGGACCTACAATGCGGATGGCCAGCCCCTCACTCACCGTCGCCGGGATGGCGGAGTTCAGACGTATGTTTACTATGCGACCACTCAGACCGGCGGGATGAAAGGCGACCTGCAGAGCACCACCGATCCGCTCGGTTTTACGACCCAATACACCTGGTTCCCCAGCGGGCTCATGGCCAGCGTGACCGATCCGCGCGGTCACATCACCAGCTTCACCTATAACTGGCGTGGTCAAACCCTCACGCGCATCAACCCGGACTCCAGTGTGGTCAGATGGACCTACGACACCTTCGGCAATCAGCTTACCCAGACGAATGAACTCGGCCACATCACCCGCTGGGCCTACGATGAATACAACCGCCGCCGCAGTGTGACCGATCCGCTCAGTCGCACCACCAGCTTTGAATACGGCCTTGAGCCCGGCTGCACTGCGTGCGGCTCCGCAGATACCGTCACCCGCATCATCAGCCCGCGTGGCAAGGTGACCGAGTTTACCTACGACCTCAGCCACAAGAGAACCAGCCAAACCATCGGGGCGGGAACTGCCGACGCAGCCACCACCCTCTATGCCTACGATGGCATCGGCGATCTGGCCAGCACCACCGATCCGCTCGGCCGGGTCTGGACGATGGGATACGATTTGCTGCGGCGTCCGGTCCTGACCACCGATCCGCTTGGCCATGTCACCGAGCAGACGTTTGATTCCGTCGGCAATGTCATTGCGACCATTCGGCCCGATGGCGGGCAGACCGTCGTCACCTACGATGCCATGGATCGCGTTCTCACCACGACCAATCCGAACAACGAGACCACCACTTTCACCTATCTGCCCGATGGCAGTATGGGCACCTTAACGGATGCCCGAAACCACACCTACAGCTTCCAAGCCGACCTTCTTTCCCGCCGCACGCGCATGACCTATCCCGACGGCAGCTACGAAGCCTGGACCTACGATGCCGACGGCAACCTGTCGATCTATCGGACCCGCAGTGGAGTCACCAAGACCTGCACCTACGACACCCGCGACCGCGACACCCTCTGCGACTGGAGCGACAGCACGCCCGACGTCACCAAATCTTACGATGTCGCCGGCCGCCTTCTCACTCTCAACAACAGCAACAGTCAACTCACCTACACCTACGACGCCGCTAATCAACTTACGTCCGAAACCCAAGATCTCTCAACTCTCAACCCTCAACTCTCACCCACCACCGTCACCTACAGCTACGATCTCGACGGCAATCGCGCCAGCCTCGGCTACCCCTCCGGCAGCCTCGCCACCTACGCCTACACCGCACGTCAGCAACTGGCCACCATCACCGTCGATGGTCCGCCACCCCTGGCCACCTACACCTACGACAAAAATGGCAACCGCACCGCCAAATCTCTGGAGAACAGCACCACCGCCGCTTACACCTACGACGAGGCCAACCGCCTGCTCGGCCTCACCCATTCCAGCACCGCCGGCAACTTCGCCTCCTTCAGTTACACGCTAGACGACGTCGGCAATCGTGTTTCCCGCCAATCAACCATCAGCAATCAACCATCAACAGTTCAGACCTTTCAGTACGATCCCACGGATCAACTGACCCAAGTCTCCTACGGCTCCACCCGGACGACCGCCTTCAACTATGACCCTGTCGGCAATCGCACTAGCGTCACCGACAGCGCTGGAATCGTCCCCTCGACTTACACCGCCAACAGTCTAAATCAATACACGACGGTCGATACCGCGACGCCCACTTACGATGCTAACGGCAACTTGACCAGCTCTGGAGGCCAGACGTTCATTTACGATTCCGAAAACCGCCTCTTAGAATCGACCATCAGCTCTTCACTATCGACCGTCACCAACGCCTACGACGCCCGACGCCGAGTCGTTAGCCGCACTGTCAACGGGGCTATCACCTATTTCGTTTGGGATGGGTGGAGTCTGATCGAAGAGCGCGATAGCAGTGGCAATGAAGTCTGCCGCTACGTGCATCGACCCGCCGTTGATGAGATCTTGATTAAAGCAGATACCGACGACACGGTTTACTATCATCACGACGGTCTTGGCAGTACCGTAGCTCTCACGGGAGATAGCGGGGGGATGGTCGAGAGCTATACCTACGATGCGTCCGGTCTCCCCAGTATTTTCGACGCGTCTTCTACTTCCTTAGCTGCGTCGTTCTACTCCAACCGCTTTCTCTTTACCGGCCGAGAGTGGGTAAAAGTAGCCGAGTACTACGACTATCGCCATCGCACGTACTCGCCGCAACTTGGCCGCTTTTTGCAGATCGACCCGATCCAATTTCAGGCGGGAGATGTGAATCTCTATCGATATGTCGTAAATAATCTGGTAAATTCCCAAGACCCGCTGGGGTTGCGGGGCGGACCAGGGGGGCCACCAAACTCCCCAAATAACGGCAGTGCGTTTGATGATTTCATTGAGCAATATCAAAATATGCGCGAGGCTAATTATCAGAACTCGGATAAATATTTTCACTGTATGGCGAATTGCGAAGCCGCCAAAGACGGGCATTCTGAAGGCGCAGAGCAACTAAGTGAAACACGAGAATGGCTTGACGAGCACCTTAAAGGAGACTCAAAAGAGGATTGCGATGCTGATCGGGAAGCCAATGATCATGGTCGTGAGGCAGGCGAGAATGGCGAAGACTGCAAATCGGCTTGCGATGAATACCGGCCGGATGGTTTGCCGGATAAATACTAAGGCGTGAGAAAACAAATATTTATCGCGATTGTAGTAATGATTGTCGTATCCGCGTCGGCGGTCGGATTCCTGAAGGTCAAACGCTGGGTGGAAATAGACGCGTGTTTAGATTCCGGTGGATCGTGGAATTATGAAACAAACAGATGCGAGCACTAAGGGGGTCAAATTTAGTAAATAACTTTGATCCATGGGGTAATTCTAACAGTAATCAGGGGTCTCGGCTGCGAAAACTGTGTCGTGAATTGGGTCTTCCTGACTATCCAGACTGGTATACGCCTGATTGGGTAACGCATCCATTGCACAATTTTTTCTGATCTGGCTTTCCGATGTTGATCACTGATGATCAAAAAATTAGGCGAAGAAGGTATCGCAAAAGAATAATTAGTGCGGTCGTGTTATTGCTGGTAGGAATCTTTAACTTTGCAGTGTGCGTGATTTACGCAACTGTGGATCAAGTAGGAGGGGCAATTGTTTGGTCTGTTCCTGCAAACGTTGCGCTTCTCTGCTCGATCAATATGTTTAGCAGACTCATGACATGTGACGGGTGCAAATCACCACGAGATTGTAAGGCGAAAACCGAGCGGGATACGGGGACGAACACTTGATAAGAAAGCAGCAGGGGGAATTTAGGGGTCAGGTGATGAATCTTGACAGCAGCTGGGGGGCGGTGGGCGGTGGAGACTTTGTTCCAATGGCCAGACAACCAAGGATCGAATATGCGGGTGTCGAATATGCGGGTGCGTTCTATCATGTGATGGCGCGAGGAGATCGCCGGGAAGCAATCATTACGAGCGAGGCGGACCGGGAGAATTTTCTCGCGACCATGGGCCGGGCGTGCACGAAGACAGGATGGCGCATACATGCCTGGGTGCTGATGACGAATCGTAAGCGTCATGCCGAGCACCTCTGGCGGAGCCGGGTCGTAGATGTCATAGCGTAGGGTCTATGACACCTACGATGGAAGACGGAGCCCTGCTGAGAACGGATACACGGGGCCGAGTGCGAACACCGGCGGAGCGGCGCGAGGCGCTGCTCGACGAGTTCGAACGCAG
>JBGTNO010000069.1:0-8587 GCA_041743065.1 Chthoniobacterales bacterium | reverse complement strand
CCGCCCCTGCGCCATCACCCCGGCGCGGTCCACCGGATAGACCTCGCCGGTGTCCGTATCCACCTCCGGCTCGAGCGCGTCGAGCTGGAGAAACGGGATGGCCACCATCACCACCCAGCCCAGCGTGAAGAGCGCGAAGATTCCTCCCAGCACTGAACCTAGCTTATTCAATGCGCCACCTCCGCGTGCGGGTCAGCGATCAGGGTCGGCTCGCCGCCCGGCCGGCCGAGCCGCGCCAGCATGAGCAGGAAATGGAGCCCGAACACGGTCTGCCCGAGAAACAAAAGCACCTGCGCCATCGTGCTGCCGGCCAGGAACGGCAGGGTGCTCTCATAGACCTGCCCGAAAGAATTCTCCGGGTCCAGCAGAGCCGCCCCCTGCATCAGCCCGCCCGCCATTAGCATGAGCAACAGCAAGCCGATGCCGTAAGCCGCGCCCCAGAAATGGAGCTTGATCAGCCAGGCAGAGCGCCATTCCACCCCCACCAGCCGCGGCACGATATAATAGATACAGCCAAACATCACCATGCTGAAGAAGGCGTAGAGATCGAGCTGGATCAAGCCCCGCGCGCCCATCGTATAGTGAATGTAACCGCCCGCCGAGCGCAGCGAGAAGATAATGTTCAGACAACCCGCGACGGTGTAGGCCATCGACCCGATAACCACGAACCGCAGCGTCGGGCTGAAATGCATCATCCCGATATTCCGGCGCAGACTGAGGTGATGATTCACCGCCACCGTCGCGATGGGAATGATGGTCAGCACCGAAGCCACGATACTGGCCGTGATCAGCCAGACCGGCAGCGGCCCGCCCAGGAAAGCGGGCAGCCCGCGGAAACTGTAGAAAAGCACAAAGGTCCAGAATCCGAAGGTGGCCAGATGGTAGCTGAAGATCGGCTGCCCCGTGATCTTGGGGATCATGTAATAAGCCGCCGCCAGTCCGATGGCCGTGAGCCAGAGCCCGAACAGATTGCCCGCGAACCAGAAGACGATGGCGCTCTGGATCGCGCCTTCCACCGGCAGCGCGTGGAGCATCAGATTGCCGATGGCATAGACCCACGGGAAAGCGAAGAACGCGCAGATCAGATACCACTGCGAGACGAAGACATGGCCGGTCCGCCGGAAGCGGTAGAGCACCACGCCCCAGATGCCGATGGCCGAGTAGCCCAGGAAGATGGGCACCGCCGCGTAGCCGGGAAATTCCAGATAAGGGAACGGCCCGCCCGCGCCCGCCAGCACCGCGACCGCTCCGATGACCAGACCCAGATTCCAGAGCACCGCGCCGAAGAGGACGAAGAGCGGGTAGCGCAACTCGACCCGGCAGAGCCGCGCCATGATCCAGATGGCGGTGCCCACCCCCGCCAGCGAAGCCCAGCCGTAGAGCATGAGATTATTCTGCACCGGCACGAGCCGCCCGAAGTTCAGCATCGCCACTCCCGACAGGAAGGCGGGATAGTGCAGCTTGATGCTGGTGATGAGGCTGAGCAGACTGGCCAGAAAGAGCCAGAACAGCGCCGAGGCGTAGAACAGCAGGACGGGAAACCGGGTCGAAGCGTCAATGGCAGCCCGCTCGCGCGCTTCGCGCGTCTGGGCGGCGGGCGGCGTCGTGGGCGTTTCCTCTAGAGTAGCGGCAGTCATCTCAAAGTAAGTCTCAGGAACCCGGAACCGGCTCGGAAGACACGGCGGGAGCGGGCGTCGAAACCGTTTCCGCGGATGCGGGTGAAGGAGACGCCGCCGGTGCGGGAGACGCCGCCGGTGCGGGAGGCTCGACGGGCACGCGGCTGGCGCTCACCTTTTTTTGCTGAAGATCGTTCAAGGCCAGCGCCATCGCCCGCGCAATCGGCAGGCGGACCGTGCCTTTCTCCTTGTCGATCCAGGCATATTCTCCCAGTTCCCGGTGCGCTTCCTCCGCCAGCTTCACCCGGCTTTCGCCACGCTCCTTGGCCCGGTTCAGATCGTATTCCTTCACATCGCTTCCGAGCAGACGCACGCCCATCACGGTCAGGAGTCCCAGAAAGCAGAAGGCCAGCAGCGCCCACAGAAATGTCGGCCAGACGGATTTATGGCGGTCGGGGTCGGTCATCGTCAGTTGCTCAGATTAACCGAGCGAACCAGGTGCGGATCGCGCAGCGGATAAAGGGGTTGAGTCAGCATCACTTTCAAGAAGACGAAGCCGAGAATGCCGCCCAGCCCGAGCACGGTGAAGATATCGAGCAGATGCGGGTGGAAACCGAGCTGATGCAGCATCGGCATGACGATAATGTAGATGTCGAGCATCTGCATGAGGATGAGCCAGCCGGCGATGGCGCAGATGACCTGGGTCTTTTTCTTGAACCCCTGCAGCAGCAGCAGCGGGAACGGAGCGAAGAACCGGCCCACCACCAGAATGATGCTCAGGATATTCCACGAACCGATATTCCGGCGCAGGAAGTAGGAGGTCTCCTCGGGGATGTTCGCATACCAGATGAGCATATACTGACTGAAACCGATGTAAGCCCAGAAGATGCAGAAGGCGAGCATCAGCTTACCCATGATGTGGTAGTGCTCGACGGTCACACCCTGCAGGTAGCCGGCCGCTTTCAGCCCGCTGATGATCAGCACGAGCAGACACATGGAGCTGCCGGCGGCCCCGGCGAAAATATAGACGCCCCACATGGTCGAGAACCAGTGGTGATCGAGCCCCATGAGCCAGTCGATGGCGGCGAAGGTCAGCGACACCGCCAGGATGGGGATGCCGACAAAGGAAAGCCGCCGCAGATTGATGGTGTGGCGCGGATGTCCGTCGCTGTCCTGCCGCACCGACAGCCGCCGGGCGAGAAAGGCGACGCAGAAGAGCAGGACGAAATAGGCCACCGCCCGGATGAGGAAGAACGGGATATTCAGATACCCCGCTTTTTCATCCAGCAGGTGGTCGAGGCCGGGGGCGGTGTTCCACCATTTGAACAGGAGCGGCGCGCAGAGCAGCATCGGGATCACCAGAATGGCCAGCGCACCGATGAGCACCGCCACATTTTCCAACTGACGCCGCACCAGCACCGACCACTCGGCATCGGTGGCGTGATGGACCAGGATCCAGAAAAGCGATCCGACGCACATGGTGAAGAAAACCATGAAAGCGAAGAGATAGGAGAAAGCGAACTGAACCGGATTCAGGAGGCCGCAGATGACGGTGCCGAGGATGCCGATGATGGCCGCCGCTAGAAACGCGGCGGGCAGGATGCCGAAATGCTTGCGGTCGAACCGCTCGGGCATGGGCTCGGCGAGATGGGCGTGGGTGTCCATTAAGGCGTGCCTCCTTCGGCGGCAGGTTCAGAAGCGGGTTGATCGAGCCGGGCCAGTTCCTCGGCCGGCACGTCCTGAGAGGTCGCGTTCACGCCGCGCTGGAGCGCGCGCAGGTAGGCGATGATCGCCCAGCGGTCGGGCACCGCGATGTTTCCTCCGTAGGGCCCCATGTTGCCTTTGCCGTGGGTGATGACATCGAAGATCTGACCGTCCGGCATTTCGCTGACCCGCTGATCGGTGAGCGGCACGATGGTGGCCAGCCCGTATTGTTTAATGATGCCGTTTCCGGCGCCGGTCGGGCCGTGGCAGATGGCGCAGTTGATGTTGAACCTCTCCCGGCCGCGCTCCATCACCGCCAGATTGAGTTCGAGCGGGATGCCGTCGCCCCAGTTGCCGCCGATCTTGCCCGTGTCCGTATAGTTAGGCGCGTGACTGAACCCGGCCGGCTGCGCCTGCACGCGGCTGTTGCTGGCGGAAGTGTTGTAAACGACACCGGGATTGGTGTAACCGCGCGGCACGGTGCCCGGCACGGGAAGGCGCTGGATCTTGCCGTCGGCAAAGAAATCACTCGCATGCTGCGGCCGGTATTTCGGCTGATCGTCCATGTCCGGCAGGATCTCGATGGGCGGACGGGTGCTGATGCTGCCGCGGAATCCGGCCAGCGCCAGCACGGCGATGATCCCGATGAAAAGCAGAGCGAAGAAATACCGGAGCATGGCTATTCCTCGACCAGGGTGACGTGTTTGCCGCCGATCTTCTCGAGGAAGTCGCGGGTGCGGGTCTCGGCGAATTTCGGATCGCGAGCCTCGATCACCAGGAAAAAGCCGTCGTCCGTCACCCGCACGAAGCGGTCCCAGTTAAACATGGGATGATACCATTTCGGCAGCTGATTGAAGGCCAGCATGGCGAAGAAGGCGGTGAAGGCGGAAAACAGGATGGTCAACTCGAACATGATCGGCATAAAGGCCGGCACGGTGAAAAAGTCGGTCGGTTTGCCGTTGACCACGGTTTTGTATTCGATCAGCGCCGGATACATCGTCAGCACCGTCGCCGTGAGCAGACCGGCGATGCCGCCGAGGAGCACGGGCGCGCTAAGCCACGATTTGCCGAGGCCCATCGCCTTGTCCATTCCGTGGATCGGAAACGGAGAATGCACATCCCAGCGCTTGAAACCTTCGTCGCGGACCCGCTCGGCCGCCGTGAAGAGTGTCGCCGCGGTCGGAAATTCCGCCGCCGCCCCATAAATCCGCCTAGGTTCGATCGACATTATTGGGGCACCTCCGTGGAGTGAGCATCGATTCCGATCTGGGCATCCTCGACATGGTGATGCGGATCGGCCTCCGGGCTGACCAGTTTCACCTCGGACATGGCAATCATGGGCAGGAACCGGATGAAGAGCAGGAACAGGGAAAGGAAAATGCCGAAGGTGCCGATAAAGGTCCAGATCTCGACCCACGAGGGGTGATACATGTGCCAGGCACTGGGCAGGAAATCCTGCACGATGGAGGTGACGATGATGACGAAGCGCTCGAACCACATGCCGGCGTTGACGAAATTGCAGATGATGAAGACGACGATCAGGTTGCGCCGCATGCTCGGGAACCAGAAGACCTGCGGCGCGAGCACGTTGCAGCTCATCATGCAGAGGTAGGCCCAGACGTAGGGCCCGCCCACGATGCGGTTCCAGAAGGCGGCGCGCTCGAAGGGATTCGCCCCATACCAGGCGATGAAAAGTTCCATCAAGTAGGCGTAGCCCACGATGGAACCGGTCAGCAGGATGATCTTGCACATCTTGTCGATGTGCGCGGGTGTGATGAGATCTTTCAGCGCCGGATAGATCAGCCGCGCCGGGAGCATGATCGTCAGCACCATGGCGAAGCCGCCGAAGATGGCGCCCGCCACAAAATAAGGCGGGAAAATGGTGGTGTGCCAGCCGGGCACGATGGAAGTGGCGAAATCGAACGACACCACCGAGTGCACCGACAGCACCAGCGGGGTGGAGAGCCCCGCCAGGAGCAGGTAAGCCATTTCGTAATGCCGCCACTGCCGGTTCGAGCCGCGCCAGCCGAGCGCGAACACGCCGTAGATGAATTTCTTCACCTTGCTGCTCGTCCGGTCGCGTAGCGTGCCCAGATCCGGCACCAGACCGGTGTACCAAAAGAGCACCGACACCGAAAAGTAAGTCGAGACCGCGAACACGTCCCAGAGCAGCGGGCTGCGGAAGTTCGGCCAGATGGCGTTCGCATTCGGCACCGGCGCGAGGAACCACGCCATCCAGACGCGGCCAACGTGGATGCCGGGGAAAATGCCGGCGCAGATCACCGCGAAGAGCGTCATCGCTTCCGCCGCCCGGTTGATCGAGGTGCGCCACTTCTGGCGGGTCAGGAAGAGAATGGCGGAGATGAGCGTGCCGGCGTGCCCGATACCGATCCAGAACACGAAATTGGTGATATCCCACGCCCAGCCGACGGGATGGTTCTCTCCCCACACGCCGACGCCGGTCGAGATCTGGTAGAAAATGCAGAGCACGCCCACCAGAGCAACCGACGAGCAGATGAGGAACGACACCCACCACCACAGCCTGGTCGGGCCTTCGACGATGCCGGCCACGTTTTCCGTGACCCAGTTCAGGCTGCGGTGGTTCGTGATCAGCGGGGGCCGCCGAACGGCCGCGAGTTCTTTCTCGGTCGGGGCTGAGAGGGCGCGGGCCATTATCGGGAGACCTCCATGTGATTGCGGAAAACGATCACGCGCCTGCCTCCACCGCGGGTTGCGAGACGGGCTCGTTCGGGCCGTGATGACTCTCGGGGTTGCTCGGCTCGTCTTCCATATAAGCGGCCGGCTCCCGCACGCCCGGCATGGCCCGGTTTAGGTTGCGGATGCGCGCCAGGTAACTCACCCGGGATTTTACGTTCAGATAATCGAGCAGCCGGTAGTTGCGCGGATCGGCCTTCCATTTCACCACCTTGCTGTTCGGGTTCTTGAGGTCGCCGAAGACGATCGCCTGCGACGGGCACGCCTGCTGGCAAGCCACCTGGAAGACATCCGCCGGAATCCGCGTGTCGGGCGAAGCGCCCGCCCGCACCTTGGCCGTGATCTTGGCTTCCTCGATCCGCTGCAGGCAGAAAGTGCATTTCTCCATCACGCCGCGCATCCGCACGGTCACGTTCGGATTTTTCTGCATTTTCAGCGAATCGGCCATCCCCTTCTCGGTCAGCGGTCCGAAGTAAAGACCCTGCGCCTTCAGCGGACCCATCTCCATCTGCGCGATCGGGCGCTCGTTGTAGTCGAAGAAATTGAAACGGCGCACTTTGAACGGGCAGTTGTTCGCGCAATAGCGGGTGCCGATGCAGCGGTTGTAGGCCATCACGTTCAGCCCCTCGTTGCTGTGCACGGTGGCGTTGACCGGGCAGACCGTCTCGCACGGCGCATTCTCGCAATGCTGGCAGAGCATCGGCTGCGAGATCATCTCCGGATCGTCCTCATGCCCCTCGTTGGTCGCGTAATAACGGTCCAGCCGGATCCAGTGCATCTCGCGCCCGCGCAGCACCTGGCCTTTGCCGACGACCGGGATGTTATTTTCCGCCTGACAGGCCGTCACGCAGGCGTTGCAGCCCGTGCAGGTGTTCAGGTCGATGGCCATGGCCCACTGCTCCGCCCCATCCAGCGGCGGCGTCGTGTAGATCGACTCCATCCCCGCCGCCGGCGTCTCCGCGTCCATCCACATCTTCTGCGCGAACTCCGGCTCCTCCCGGAAACGCTCCAGCGAACCCTCGCGGATCAGCGCCCGACCTTCCATGCTCCAGTGATCCTGCGTCACTCCGAGCGGGTAGGATTCACCCGTCTTCGTGATCTTGGCCCCCGTCAGGATATAAGGCGAGTCGCTCAGCAAAAGCGGATACGCATTTACCCCGCTGCCCGTCGCCACCGCGCCGATCATGCGCCGCCCGTAGCCCAGGGCCACGGTGATGGAATGATCGGCATGTCCCGGCGAAATCAGCACCGGCAGCTCGATCGAGCGGCCGGCCACTTCGATCTCGATCACGTCCCCCGCCGTCGCACCGCCGAGCACGCCGTTCGGCGCCGTGATCTCGAAACGGTCCGCCATCGACTGATTCATCAGCGCGACGTTATCCCACGTCATCTTCGTGACCGGATCCGGCGTTTCCTGCAGCCAGCTCACATTGGCGTAACTGCCGTAGCCCACCTTGTAATCCGGCACCAGCACGACTTCGATCGACTCGGCCATCGCGGGCAGCAGCGGCCGCTGCCGGTCCGCGCCGGCCTCCCCCCCGCCGCTGAGCGAAAGCGCGCGCGGCGCTCCCGCGCTGTCTTTCTGAAAACCTTCCCGCAGCCACTGGTTCCAGGCTTCCTCGAAACCGGCGCCCGCGCTCCCGGCCCTTTCGCGAAACGTCTCCCGCACCTGCGCCGGGCCGTCCGGTTTGCCATCTCCCGCCAGCACCGCCAGCAAATCGTTCTCCGACCAGCCATCGTAAAGCGGCAGAATCATCGGCTGCATGGCCAGATAGCTGCCGTCCGCCCCGATCCCGTCGCCCCAGCTTTCCAGATAATGCGCCGCCGGCACATGCCAGCGGCTCACCGCCGTGGTTTCGTCGTAGTTCAGCCCCAGGCGGATCGTCTCCGGCACCGCTTCCTGCAACTTCATCCAGTCGAGATCGGCGGGCGCGTTGTAAGCGGGATTGCCCCCCATCACGAAAAGGGTCGTGATCCGGCCACCCGCCATCTGCCGCGCCAGATCGTCGATCGTGGCGGCGGGCTCAACGTCGGACTGCAACCCGGACAGGGTCTTACCCAGGCCACCGAGGGAGCTGTTGATCGAGTAGGCGAGCCGCTGCACCCCCACCGGCTGCCGCGGCCCGGCCACCACCAGAGCGCGGCCACCCGCCGCCTTCAGATCCTTCGCCACCTCCCGAATCCAGCCGTCCGGGAAAGCCAGACCGGGCACCGCTTCCACCCCACCCGCCGGGACACCCAATTCCGCGGCCAGTTGCCGGGTAAACTCGCCCACGTGGCTCGCCGGAAGGCGCAGTCGATGATCGGCCATGCCGCCGGTGATCGTGAAATGATTCTCCACCACGTAAAGGCGGTTCATCGTGCCGCCCTCGGCCTGTCTCACTCCCCGGCGCCGCGCAAACTCCCGCTGATGCCGTCCGCTGGCATCCTCCGTGCCCAGCAGATCGCAATCGAGCGTCAGCAGCACATCGGCATTGCCCACATTCAGACTTAGCCGCACTCCCTGCCCGAAAGCGGTCGTCGCGCTGGCCAGGCCGCCCGGCTCGTAAACC
>JBGTNO010000068.1:0-16322 GCA_041743065.1 Chthoniobacterales bacterium | reverse complement strand
GCCCGGTCGCCTGGAGGCCGTGCCGGTCAAGCGCCAGTTCCGCACTTTCGTGGATTACGCCCACACCGAGGATGCGCTGATCAATGTCATGAAGACGCTGCGCGAGTTGTCGCCCCATCGCCTCATCGTCGTCTTCGGCTGCGGTGGCAGCCGGGATCGCGCCAAACGTCCCCTCATGGGCAAGGCCGTGGAAAAGTATGCCGATTACGCGATCGTCACCTCGGATAATCCGCGTCAGGAAGAGCCGGTGGCCATTATTTACGATATCGAAAAGGGCATGCCGCGCGGCCACTACGAGGTGGTGATCGACCGTCACCAGGCCATCGAGCGCGCGATTGAGATGGCGGGCTCGCGGGACATCGTGCTGCTCGCGGGCAAAGGGCACGAGACCTATCAGGAATTCTCGGATCACACGATTCCGTTCGACGATTTGCGGGTCGCGACCGAGGCCATGAATGCATACATCGCGGAGGAGCGGAACTAGACATGGACGCGGTATCCCTGCGAACGCTGGCGGACTGGAGCGGCGGACATCTCATCCAGGGGGATTCCGCGCGCCGCGTGACCTCCGTTTCCACCGACACCCGGCAGATCGAAGCGGGCGCGCTCTACATCGCGCTGCGCGGCGATCGTTTCGACGGGCACGATTTTCTCAGCCGCGCTGCTGAGAACGGCGCGCTCGGTGTGCTCTCCGAAAAATCGGAGGCTAGGCTGCCGAAGCCTACGGGAGTGATTCTGGTCGAAGATACGCTGAAAGCGCTCCAGCGGATCGCCACCGAATATCGCAAGACGCTGCCGCTCACTGCCATCGGGCTGACCGGCAGCAACGGCAAGACGAGCACGAAAGATATGTGCGCCTCGGTGCTGGCCCGCCGTTTTTCGGTGACCAAAACGCAGGGTAATCTCAACAACCACCTCGGTCTTCCGCTAACTTTGCTGCGAGCCAACTCCCGCCACGAGGTTGGAATCTTCGAGATGGGGATGAATCATCCCGGCGAGATTGCTCCGCTCGCGGCCATGGCCCGGCCGGACCTGGCCATCGTGACCAGTATTGGCACGGCTCACATCGAATTTCTGGGCAGCCGCGAAAACATCGCGGAGGAGAAGGGCGCCTTGGTGGAGGCGTTGACGAGCGAAGGCACGCTCATTCTCCCGGTCGCCGATGATTTCGTCGAAATCCTCCGCGCGAAATGCGGGGGGAAGGTCGTCACAGTCGGCATCGACGCCGGCGAGGTGCGGGCCTCCGAGGTGCGCTTCGGTTCAGACGGCACGCGTTTCCAGCTCCGTCATGGGGACGAGACGTGCGATGGATTTCTGGCCGTGCCGGGCCTCCACATGGTGCGCAATGCCCTGCTGGCGGTGGCCGCCGGACGCGTGCTGGGTCTGAGTCTGGCCGAGTGCTCGGCGGGCCTGGCCGGATCGGTCCTCACGGGAAAACGGATGGAGCGCAAAGAGGGCGAGGGCATTCTATTCTTGGACGACACCTATAACGCCAACCCCGATTCGATGATCGCGGCGCTCGACACCCTGGCGCAGATCAGCCTGATGGGCCGCCGCTTCGCCGTGCTCGGCCGGATGGGCGAGCTCGGCACCGAAACGGAAGCGGGTTACCGCCGGGTCGCCGAAGCGGCGGGCCGTAATGGCCTGCGGGGCTTGATCGTGGTGGGCGAGGAAGCTGCCGTGCTCGCCGAAGCAGCCCAGGCCAGCGGCGTCGAAGAAGTGGTGCGGGTCGCCACCCACAAGGAGGCCGTCGCGGCCCTTCGGCGTATGGCCGGACCCGGCGATGCCGTCTTGGTCAAAGGAAGCCGGGCCGCCGCCATGGAACTAGTCGTCAACGCTTTTAAGCCAAGCCCTTCAGAAAGCCTCGCCTCCTAATGTATTATCTTCACCTCTGGAGCGAGCATTTTTCGCCCCTGAACGTCTTCCAGTATATCACCTTCCGAGCGGTGGGAGCCGCCGTCACCGCTTTTTTGCTAAGCATCATTTTTGGGGGGAAGGTGATTCGGGGGCTCATTTCATTGAAGGTGGGACAGCCCATCCGGACCAAAGAAGAAGTGCATCACCTGGCGGAGCTGCACGGCGCCAAAGCGGGCACGCCTACCATGGGCGGGGTGTTGCTTATTGGGACGGTGGTAATCTCTAGTCTAGTCTGGGCTAGACTGGATAATGGAGCGGTATGGTTGCTGATTGGCACCCTCATTTATCTGGCCTCGCTCGGATTTTATGATGACTACCTGAAGGTCAAGAAGAAGCAGTCAGCGGGCCTGAGCGGGCGGGGCAAGCTGATCGCGCAGGGTATTCTGGCCGCGGTCGTCACGGCGTTCTTCCTCTTCAATCCCTCCTACGAGGTGCAGGCGCGGGCGCTCTACGTCCCTTTTTACAAGGAACCGCTGGTGCTCAACCTGAGCTGGTTCACCTTCTTCTTCTTCGCCTTTGTGATCGTCGGCACCTCCAATGCGGTCAACCTGACCGACGGCCTCGATGGCCTGGCCACTGGTTGCACGGTCACCGCCGCCTTCGCCTATGCTGTCCTGGCCTACGTCGCCGGAAACATGCGGATCGCGACCTATCTGCAGATTCCCTATTATCCCTTCGCGGGCGAGCTCACGATTCTCTGCATGGCGATGGTCGGAGCCGGCATGGGGTTTCTGTGGTTTAACTGCCATCCGGCCAAAGTATTCATGGGCGACACCGGTTCGCTAGCCATCGGCGGATTTATGGGCGTGGTGGCGATTTGCTGCAAACAGGAGCTTCTCCTGCTCGTGGTTGGTGGCATTTTCGTCATCGAAGCTGGCTCCGTCATCTTGCAGGTGGCCAGCTTCAAGTTGCGCGGCAAGCGTATCTTCGCCATGTCGCCGATTCATCACCATTTCGAACTGAAGGGCTGGAAGGAAAACACCGTCATCGTCCGGTTTTGGATTCTCTCCATCATGTTTGCCTTCCTTGGACTCGCGACCCTGAAACTCCGGTGAAGAATCTCTACGCCCATCAAAATATCGCGGTGCTCGGCCTCGGAGAAAGCGGCGCCGCCGCCGCCCGCCTGGCTCTCGCTCAAGGGGCGAAGGTCACCGTGCTGGACAGCGGTCAGCCGGGGGAAAAAGCCGACGAACTCCGGGGGCTCGGCGCCCGTCTGATTCTCGGCCCAGCCGCTGAGCGGGATGCGGGGGATTACGATCTGATTGTCCTGAGCCCCGGCATTGATCCGGCTGTTCCGCTGGTGCGCAACCTTTTGGATCGCGGTCTTTCCCTGACCGGAGAGCTCGAGTTTGCCTATGCCGTGTGTGCCTGCCCGGTCATTGCCATTACCGGCAGTAACGGCAAGACCACCACGACGCAACTAGTCGATACGATGCTCAGAGGCCGCGGCTGGAAGACGATCGCGGCAGGGAATATCTCTCCCGCTTTTTCGGCCGTCGTCGAGCAGACTTCGGAGCTTGATTACATCGTGTTGGAGGTCAGTTCTTTTCAACTGGAGCGACTGACGACCTTTCGGGCCAGGGTCGCGGTCTGGTTGAATTTCGCGGCCGATCATCTCGATCGCTATTCCTCGATGGAGGAATACCACGAGGCCAAGCTGCATGTGTTTGACCGACAAACCGGGGAGGACTTTGCCGTGGTTCGCTCGGGGGAAAAGCTGCCCCGGCTGGTGGCGCAAACCCGCACCTTCAGCGGCACCGAACGGACCGCTGACTTTACGCTTCAAAACGGAGCCATTTGCCATGACGGTCGTGAACTGCTTCGCATGGAGGAAACCCACCTGCGCGGCGTGCATAACGCCGAGAACCTGATGGCCGCTTTGGGCGTGGGGCTCGTCCTCGGCCTGTCGCCAGAGCGGATGAAGGAACCTCTCTGCGCCTACCATGCGATGCCTCACCGCTGCGAAGTGGTGGGTAATGTGAATGGGGTTGACTATATCAACGATTCGAAAGCGACGAACCTGGACGCGTTGGAAAAAGCGCTTCTGGGCGAGACGCGGCCGGTCGTGCTCATCGCCGGCGGCAAGGACAAAGGCTTCGAGTTCGGCCCCATCACGAGTCTGGTCGCCTCGCGGGCGCGCCGGGCGATTCTCATCGGAGAAATGGCCGGCCGAATAGCGCGCGACTGGGGTGGCGCCCTGCGGATCGAACGGGCGGCGACTCTGGCCGACGCCGTCTCGCAGGCGCATCGGCTGGCGCAGCCGGGCGACGTGGTCCTCTTTTCCCCCGGCACTTCCTCTTTCGATATGTTTCGTAACTATGCCGATCGCGGCAACCAGTTCAGACAGTGCGTCCAAAACCTCGCGTCATGATGAAAACTAGCCCTAAAAAACCGAATAGAA
This sequence comes from Chthoniobacterales bacterium, assembly GCA_041743065.1. GTDB lineage: Bacteria > Verrucomicrobiota > Verrucomicrobiia > Chthoniobacterales > Chthoniobacteraceae > JBBSOD01. Next base: position 12,004 of record JBGTNO010000068.1, on the reverse strand, counting down.
CCCTCAACGCCTCAGCCCGTCGCGCGGCGCCGGGCATGGCCGACGATTACGAGGAGGAGCCGAGCATGAAGCTTACCAGCGCGCTTGTAGTCGTGTTTCTGCTGCACCTGGTGGCGCTGGGCGGGGTGTTTGCCTTCAATAGCATTAAAGCGCGACGTTCCTCGGACATCGAAGCGGCGCGGGCCAGCGAACCGATGAGCGCCGCCGTCCAAGAGCAAAAGAATTCCGCGTCAACTGTCGGCAATGTCTATGAAGTCCGGCCCGGCGATACGCTCATCCGGATCGCCAACAGCTATGGGGTGGAAGTCGAGGCGATCGAGCGAGCCAACGGACTTCGCAATGTCGAAGTATTGCGAGTGGGTCAGGAAATTCGCATTCCGGACGCCACCACCGCAAGTGAGGCCAAGCTCCCTGAGCGGTCCGGCGAACCGAAAACAAACCACGGGGAACGGGTCGCCAGTGCGCCGACCTCCCCGTCGGCCGTGGCCGACTCCGGTGAGACCTATAAGGTCGCAAAAGGAGATAACCCGGTCGCGATCGCCCGCCACCTGAAAGTAAAGTATTCCGACCTGATCGATCTCAACAAAATCGAAGATCCGCGATTGCTTCAGATCGGTCAGATTCTGAAGATTCCGGCCAAGCGAGACTAGCGCATGCATCGAAAGAGCGCCTATTTTCTGGTGGTGGCGGTCCTGGGCCTGCTGGCCTTGGGGATAGTCATGCTCTTCAGTACGGGCGCCTTTGCGCGGGATAGTCATGGTGATCCCTATTACTTTGTGAAGCGCCAGTCTATCTGGCTGGCGCTGGGGCTGATTATTTGCTCGATCGCGACGCGGGTGGACTATCATCTCTGGATTCGCACCTGGTGGCTCTGGCTGGGAACGGCGGCGGTATTGCTGGCGCTATGCTACCTGCCGCCCATCGGAATGCGGATCAACGGATCCAGCCGGTGGATCAACCTGGGTTTCATGGCTTTCCAGCCTTCGGAACTCGCCAAGCTCTCCGGGATCATTTTTCTCGCCTGGTGGTATTCGCGTTTCGAGGCGGTAACCACCGAGTTCTGGAAGGGGTTTGTGGTTCCGATGGCGGTGGTCGGAGTGCTGCTCCTTCTCATCGTCGGCGAAGTCGATCTGGGCAGCACCGCGCTTATGGCCGGCACGATGCTGGCGCTGATGTTTGTGGCGGGTTCCCGCATTCTCTATCTGGTTCCGCTGGCGGGGGCGGGGCTCGGGGGGATGGTCTTGGCGGCCATGAATATGGAGGAACGCCTGGGGCGAATTCTCGCGTTCCTGCGTCCTGATAAATACCCGGATGATTTTTATCAGCAACTGCAGGGTTTGATTGCCTTCGGTTCGGGCGGGATCGAGGGGCTGGGCCTGGGCGAGGGACGCCAGAAGATGTCCTATCTGCCGTTTGCCCACACCGATTTTATTTTGCCGATGATTGGCGAGGAAATGGGATTGCGGGTGACGTTGCTGGTCGTTTTTCTTTATCTAGTCGTCCTGATGTGCGGAATGGTGATCGCCGTGCGCGCTCGCGACCGCGCCGGCATGTTGCTGGGAATCGGGATCGCGATCATCATGTCGCTTCAGGCGGCGGTAAACATTGGGGTCACCACGGCGGTGCTGCCGAATAAGGGTCTGCCACTTCCCTTCATCAGCTACGGCGGCTCAAACCTGATTTTATGTCTCCTGGGAATGGGGATTCTCATAAATATATTCCGCCAGGGCGTGGGGGACCGCCCGGAAACCATGCCGGCGCGCCTGAGAGTCAAAGCTCGCCGGTCTTTCTGAAATGTTATGAAGTTTGCCATTGCGGGAGGAGGAACGGGAGGGCATTTGTTTCCGGCGCTGGCCGTGGGAGAGGCGCTGCTCGATCGTGGGCACGAAGTCTTGATTTTCATCTCCGAGAAAGAGGTGGACGCGCTGGCGACGACCGGGCGGGCGGAGTTTCGCTTCGAGACTTTGCCCGGGGTGGGAATGCCGAAGCTGCTTTCTCCGGCGGTGCTGACTTTTTTGAAACGTTTCAATGCCAGTCTGTCGCCCTGCCGGAAGATCCTCGCCGGATTTCAGCCGAACGCGGTGCTGGGCATGGGCGGATTTACTTCCACGCCGCCGATTCTGGCGGGCAAGTTGAGGGGCGTGCCCACTTTTGTCCACGAGTCGAACGCCATTCCCGGCAAGGCCAACAAACTGAATGCCCGGCTGGTCTCGGTCGTGTTGCTGGGATTTGCGGAGTGCCGGAAACATTTCGGATCGGCCAGGTGCGAGGTGGTCGGAACGCCCGTGCGGCGTTCGCTGATCCAGAAAAAGCCTCGATCCGAAGCGCTGGCGGCTCTTGGATTGAAAGACGATTTGGTCACCATCCTGGTCATGGGCGGCAGTCAGGGCGCGCGCGGAATCAATGAGTCCGTCACCCGCGCTCTGCCCGCGCTGGAAGGGACGCCGGTGCAGTTCCTTCACCTGACGGGACCGCAAGACGAGGCGATGATGGTGGCCCATTACCGCCGCGAGCACATCCCCGCGCACGTGGCGCCGTTCTGCCACGCGATGGAGGATGTTTACAGCGCCGCCGATCTGGTCATCGCGCGGTCCGGGGCCGCGAGCCTGGCGGAGTTGGCGCACTTTGGCCTGCCTTCCATTCTGGTGCCGTATCCGCACGCGGCCGAAGATCACCAAACCCGGAACGCCGAAATTTTTGCGCGGGCGGGAGCCGCTGAAATGCTTCCAGAGGAGGCGATCACCGGCGATACTCTTGGCGCAAAGATGAGAGCGTTGGCGACAAATCGAGATATCTTGAAAAAGATGGGCGCCGAGGCGGAGCGGCTCGCCCCGGGCGATGCGGCCGGCCGGGTGGCCGATGTGCTGGAAAGGTACGCCCGCTGATGGATACCGGGCAAATCCTGACGGACATCCTGAGCGGCGGGGAGATGCGCATCCATCTCATCGGCGTGGCCGGTTCGGGGATGAGCGGACTGGCCGGCCTCCTGCTGGAGCTGGGCCATCACGTCCGCGGATCCGATCGCGTCAAGTCGCTGGAGATCGAGCGTCTGCAGAAGCTGGGTCTCGATTTTCACGGCGGACATGCCGCGGAGCAGATCGATGACGCCGATCTGGTTATCTATTCTTCGGCCATTCGCACCGGGAATCCCTGCTACGACGCGGCGATCGAAAATGGTCAGGCCATGTTTCGCCGGGCGGACGCGCTGGCGGCGCTGTTGAATTGCAAGAAGGGCATCGTCGTTTCCGGGATGCATGGAAAAACGACCACGTCGGCGATGGCGGCGCATGTGTTGCGGGTGGGCGGATTGAACCCGTCGCATTATGTCGGCGCGGAGATTCCGATCCTCGGCACCAACGCGTTTTGGGATCAAACGGGCGACTATTTCGTGGCCGAGGGCGACGAGAGCGACGGGACGCTCGCGCTCTATCATCCCGAGCACACCATTTTGCTGAATGTCGAGGAAGAGCATCTCGACTTTTACGAGAATCTCGCCGCCATCGAAGCGGTCTATAATCAAGTGCTGGATCAGACCGCGGGCCGGATCTTCTATTGCATGGACGATCCCATCGCCGCCCGCCTCTGCGCCCAGCGCGGCAACGCCGTTTCCTACGGACACAGCGAGCTGGCGCGGTATCGCTACACCGATCTGGTCGCGCGCGAACTGCAGTCGCGCTTCTCGGTTTTGCGCGACGGGGAGGCGCTGGGCGCGGTCACACTCAATGTGCCGGGACGGCACAATGTCAGCAATTCGATGGCGGTCATCGCCCTGGCCACGGAACTAGGCATCGGGATGGAGGCGATCGGGGAAGCGCTCGAGAAATTCCGGGGGGCGAAGCGCCGGTTCGAGTTTAAATATCGCGGCGAGAAGTTCACGGTGGTGGATGACTATGCTCACCACCCCAGCGAGCTGCGGGCGACGCTGGAGACGGCCAAGAAGTGCGGCGGCGGGCGCACGGTCGTGATGTTCCAGCCGCATCGTTTCTCGCGCACCGCGGCGCTGAGGCATTTGTTTGCGACCGCTTTCGACTACGCCGATTTACTGTTTGTGGCGGAGATCTATCCAGCCGGCGAGAAACCCCTCGAGGGCGTGACCGGCCAGACGATTGTCGATGCGGTCCTGGAGCATGGCCATCCGCACGCCGTCTATCTGCCGGATCGCGCGGAGCTGCTGGCCGCGGTGGGCCAGGCGCTGGAGCCGGGCGATCTCGTCCTCTCGCTGGGCGCGGGCAATATTCACGAACTCTCCACGCTGCTGGCGTCCGATCTCAAGACGCTGGAGGAAATGCGGCGCGTGATGGGCTCGGGCCAGATTCGACTTTACGAGCCATTGGCTAAGCATACCACGTTGCGCTGTGGCGGGCCGGCCCAGTTCTGGATTGAACCGGAAACGGTGGCGGGCTTTGCCGCGCTGGTGGGGTTCTGCGCGGAGCGGAAGATTGCGGTCACGGTGCTGGGGCGGGGTTCGAATTTGTTGGTGCGCGATGGCGGCGTAAGGGGCGCGGTCATTCATCTAGTCAACGGCGAGTTCGATCTGCTCCAGGTGGAGGGCATGGAAATTACGGCGGGAGCGGGGGTGAAGCTGAAGCAACTCGCCTACGCGGCGCGCGACGCGCGGATCGGCGGCTTCGAGTGGATGGAGGGCATCCCCGGCAACGTGGGTGGCGCTTTGCGCATGAATGCCGGGGCGATGGGCGCGGAGATGTTCGATCAGGTGGTGACGCTGGAACTGGTGGATGCCGATGGCTCGCGCCACACCGTGCCTCCGGAGGACCTGAAGGTCGGTTACCGCGGCGTCGAGGATCTGCGGACCCGCTTTGCGGTGCGCGCGACTTTTCGGGGGCAAGCCAGTTCCACGGAAGATATCAAAATTCTGCTGGATGAATCGATGCGAAAACGCAAGACCAGTCAGCCCGCCGCTTCCAGTGCCGGGTGCGCGTTCAAGAATCCGCCCGAGATTCCCGCGGGCAAACTAGTCGATGAACTTGGCCTGAAAAATCTCCGGGTGGGGGCGGCGCGCGTTTCGAAGGTGCACGGAAATTTCATTGTCAACGACGGCGGCGCCACGGCGAAAGAGGTGCTGGAACTCATGGCGAAAATCAAGGAACGCGTTTGGCGGGAGCGCGGGATCGAGCTGCATACCGAAGTGCGGATAATTGGCGAGGAGAAGAGTATTTATGAACGAGCTTAATCAGATGAAAATTGCCGTCCTCATGGGCGGTCCCGGCTCCGAGCGCGCAGTGTCGCTGGCTTCGGGGCGTGGAGTCGTGCGGGCCCTGCGGGAGACGGGCGCCGCCGTCACCGCGGTCGAGGTGACGGATAAAAATTTCGCGCTGCCCGAAGGCACGGAAGTGGCGTTTAACGTCATCCACGGCACCATGGGAGAAGATGGCGAACTCCAGCGCCTGCTCGAAGAGCGGGGCGTCGCCTATACCGGCGAAGGCGTGGCGGGGAGTGAGCTGGCCTTCGATAAGATCGCGACCAAGGAATGCCTGCGCGAGCACGGTGTGCCGACGGCGGAGTTTGAGGTGCTGACGCCGGGCGATCGCCCGACCCTGGAGATTCCCTATGTGGTGAAGGCGCCCCGCGAGGGTTCCAGCGTGGGTGTCTATATAGTGAAAGACGCTTCCGAGGTGGAGCGCGCGCTGCGGGAAATTGTGGCGTTCGGCGATCGCTTCATGGTGGAAAAATTTGTGCCCGGCCGCGAACTCACCGTGGGAGTCGTCGGGAGTCAGGCGCTGCCCATTATCGAAATCATTCCGCAGGATGGGTTTTATGATTATAAAAACAAGTATCCCTTCCTGAATCCGGGGGCGGGCGGCGCGGCGGCTCACGTCTGTCCGGCCTCGCTTGATCTGGAGTTGAGCGAAAAGGTGCAGCGGGTGGCGCTGGAGGCGCATCGCGCGCTCGGTCTGCACATTTATTCCCGCGTCGATATATTGCTCACCGACGCCGGCGAGCCGTTCGTGCTCGAAATTAACACGATTCCGGGTATGACGGAGACTAGTCTTTTACCCGAAGCCGCCGCCGCCGCCGGGATCGGCTTTCCGCAACTGTGCGCGCGCATCGTCCAGTTGAGTCTTTCGAAGCGAAAATGATTCGTCATCTTTCCAGTGTCACCTCTTCCGCGCGGAAGGCGCCGGCCGGCAACCGCCGCCGGACCAATCCACGCCAGCGCCAGCAGCAGCATCTGCTGGATGTGACTGTGCGCTCGCGGAAGGCGAGCCAGCGCCGAAACCGCTATGCGACGAAGATTTTTTTCTCGCTGGTGGTGGTGGCCGGCCTGGTGGGCGGAGCGTGGTGGGGCGGCCAGCAACTGCTCCGCAAATTTCTGTGGGATAACGCCGATTATCGGCTCACCGCGATCGAAGCGCTGACCGACGGCGAGCTGCCGCGCGAGACCATTCTCGAGACCGCCGACATCCGCGAGGGCGAGAATATTTTCTCCGTCAGCCTGTCCAAGGCCCGCGAGCGCCTGCAGGCCCTGCCGCAGGTGGCCGCGGTGGAAATGACGCGGACGCTGCCCAACCGGATCATGATCAAGATCGCGGAACGTCGCCCCGTGGCCTGGGTGGTCGAGGGTGAAATGGTCGATCCGCTCACCTCGGCGCATGCCTTCGTGGTGGATGAGAAGGGCATCGTCTTCCAACATCACGAGCGCTCGCCGGTGCGGTTGCATCTGCCGCTGATCTACGGCGCCGACCTGGATGAACTGCGGCCGGGTGAGCCGGTGCGCGCGGCCGCGCTGGTGGCGGCGCTCAATCTCGTCCGTCTGCAAATGGACGAACCGCGCTTCCTGGCCCAGCGCATCGACGTGTCGAAAGGCTACTGCCTGGTCGCGACGGACCGCAACGGATCGAGCATCGTCTTCGGCCTGGAAAATCTGAAATTCCAGCTCGATCGCCTGGGACAGATCTTTAATCACCTGGACGATTCACGGCAGGAAATCCGCTCGGTTAACCTCATGGTCGAGCGCAACGTGCCGGTCACTTTTAACGATCCCACCGCGGGGGCTGAAACGCCCGAAGCCACCGAGCCCGCGCCTCCGGCAGCGGCCGAGCCTGGTGAACCCATGGTCCGCAAGGCCATTCCCATCGAATAACGCGTCATGGCGAAAGCGAATTTTCTCGTCGGGCTGGAGATCGGCACCTCCAAGGTGTGCGTGGTGGTGGCGAGCCTGCGCTCCGACGGGGCGCTGAAGATCGAGGGCGTGGGACTCGCTCCCTCCCGCGGGGTGCGGAAGGGCGAGATCGTCGATTTCGAGACGGCGGGAAAATGCGTGCACGACGCGCTGGTCGATGCCGAGGACAAGAGCAATGTGGAGATCGACGGCGTCTATGTCGCCATCACCGGCTCGCATCTGGCTAGTTTCAACAATCGCGGCATCATCACGCTGCCGGAAGAGCAGGAAGAGATCGAGGAGAGCGATCTGGACGACGTGCGCGCGGCCGGCCGGGAGATCGAGCTGCCGAAGGAAAACGCCTTCATGCACGAATTGCTCCAGCATTACTATGTCGATGGCCAGGAAGGCGTGCTCAATCCGGTCGGCATGATCGGCCGCCGCTTGGAGGCCGATTTTCATATCATACACGGCATCGCGAACCGGATCAAAAACAGCATCCGCTGTGTGAAGGAAGTGGGCGTGGAGGTGGAGGATGTCGTCTTCAGCGGACTAGCCGCCGCGCAGGTGGCGCTGACCCGCAATCAGAAAAACCTGGGCGCGCTGATGATCGATATCGGCGGCGGCACGATGGAGTTCGTCGTCTATAACGACGGGGTGGTGAAGCAGAGCGGCGTCCTCGCCGTGGGCGGCGATCACATTACGAATGACATCTCGATGGGGCTGCGCATCCCGATGGCGCGCGCCGAAAAATTGAAGGTGGATGAAGGCAGCGTCATTCTCGGGAACTGCCTGCCCGGCGACACCATTTCCCTGAAGGATGACTCCGGATTCGCGGGCAAGGAGATCGAGCGGGAGACGCTGAATACGATCGTGCATCTGCGGGTGCGCGAGACCTTCGAGCTGCTCAAGAAAACTCTGGAGCGGGCGAACTATATCGATTACGCGGGCGCGGGCATTTTCCTGACCGGGGGCGGCAGTCAGATCCAGGGGATCGACATCCTGGCGCAGGAGATTTTCGATATTCCGGCGCAACTGGCCAAGGTCGAGACGATGGCCGGCCCGACCGCCGCCTTCGAGAATCCGCAATTCGCCGTGGCGCTCGGCTTGATCCGTTACGCCCGGGAAAATCAGGTCGATCGCGGCGGCGGCTGGCTCAGTAAAATTTCCCGAAAAGTCCCGCGCCTCTTTGGGGGCTTTCGCTAGATCCCGGCGTCACCTAAATTCTATCCACCCACCGTCCTCGCATGATTGATCTCACACCCAAAAACTCCTCCGGCGCGCCGCCGGATGTCAGCGTCCGTCTCATCGGCATCGGCAACGCCGGCTCCAACACGATCGACCGCATTCTCCTCGATGGCCTGGAAAAGGCCGAGGCCATGATCATGAACACCGATCAGCAGGAGCTCACGCGCTCGGTGGTGCCGAATCAGCTGCAACTCGGAAGCAATGTGACGCACGGTCTGGGGGCGGGCGGAGATCCCGAGATGGGCCTGGACGCGGCGCGGGAATCGGTGGAGGAGATTCGGGCGGCGATCGAGGATTGCGGGATGGTCATTCTCTCGGCCGGTCTGGGGGGAGGCACCGGCTCGGGCGGCGCGCCGGTGGTGGCCCGCGTAGCGAAAGACGCCGGGGCGCTGGTGATTGTCTTCGCGACCATGCCGTTTAATTTTGAAGGCAGACGGCGGCGCAAACAGGCCGAGGAATCGCTCGAGGCGCTGCGCCAGATCGCGGATGTCGTAATCTGCTTCGAGAACGATCGGATGGGCGAAAATGTGTCCTCGCGCGCGGGAGCGCATCAGGCCTTCGCCGCGGCGGATCAGACGATCAGTCAGAGCGTGCGCGCCGTCTGCGGACTGCTGCACAAGCGCGGGCTGGTCCGGATCGGATTCGATGAGCTGCGATCGGCCTTGGGAACTCTGCCCGCGCCGGCCGTGTTCGGATTTGGCCAGGCCGAGGGCGAGAACCGGGCGCACGAAGCTCTGGAAAAAGCGCTCAAAAGCCCGCTGATGGATCGCGGCAAACTGATCGAGAAAGCGCACAACCTGCTGGTCAGCGTGAGCGGCGGACCGGACATGACGCTGGCCGAGGTGCAGGTGATGATGGACGCGCTCAATCGCTTCGTCGGCGAAGACACGCAGATTCTGTTCGGGCTGCAAGTCGATGGCGGCATGGGCCAGGCGATGAGCATCACCATCCTGTGCGCGCTTTCGCTCGGAGGCGGGGCGCGGCAGCTGCTGCGGCCCCAGGAATTTTACACGCCGGTGCCGCCGGCCGCAGCGGAGATTTCCCAGGTGGAAACGCACGTGACCGAGGATCTGGAACCCGCCGCGCCCGAGGGGGAGGCATCACCTTTTTACGACGAACCCGCCGTGGACGAAGATGTAGTTCTTCCAGAAGCGGTGGAGGAGCCCGCCGCGCCGACCGAACCCGAGGAACCAGTCCCGGCGGAAGCGCCGGAAACGTTTTTCGAGGAGGAGGCACCGAGTGTCAGCAACGTCAAAAAGCCCAGCGAGACGCAGGAAACGCTGCAGTTCGAGCCGGTGAATCGCGGCCGCTTCGAGAAGAGCGAGCCGACGATTGTGAACGGCGAGGATCTCGATGTGCCGACCTTTCTCCGCCGCAACGTGCGAATCAAGTAGCGCCGAGGGCGTTGGGGAGCACCCGCGTTTGGCCGGGCAGATTCGGGCGGATGGTATCCTCCCGTGGCTTCGGCGAGACGCCGAAGCCGACACGCGGGACGCGTGTGCTCCCCCGTCTCGCTGTCGAACCGCGCACTTGACGCTTGCGTTGGGCGGACCGGCCGGGATTTATTGGCGGGAATGATCGTCCCGACAGCAGAACTCTACAAACTGGCCTACGGAAAATACGCGGTAGGCGCCTATAACATCAATAACATCGAGCAGACCATCGGGCTGTTCGAGGGCTGCATCCAGAGCCAGGCGCCCTTCATCATCCAGCTCTCGAAAGGCGCGCGCAAATACACCGACAAGCGCATGCTGGAGGCGATCATCCGCACGGCCGAGGAAATGTTTCCCGACGCCATCTTCGCGGTGCATCTCGATCACGGCGACGAGGAGACGTGCTACGACTGCATCGACTCGGGCTTCTACAGCTCGGTCATGATCGACGCCAGCCACGACTCTTTCGAAGAAAATATCGCCATTACCAAGCGCGTCGTCGATCGCGCCCATGCGCAAGGCATCAGCGTGGAGGCCGAGCTCGGCATGCTGGGCGGGGTGGAAGAGGACATCGCGGTGGACGAAAAAAACGCCTGCCTGACGGACCCGAACGAAGCGGTCGAATTCATTCAGAAAAGCGGGTGCGATGCTCTCGCGGCCGCGATTGGCACGAGCCACGGCGCTTACAAATTCAAAGGCCAGCAGAGCCTCCATTTCCACGTGATCGAGGACATCGCCGCCCAGGTGAAGGAGGCGGGAATGGCGCCCGTGCCCATCGTCATGCACGGCAGCTCCAGCGTCCCCGTGTCGGAGGTCGAGCGGATCAACGCCGCCGGCGGCACGCTCGATCCGAGTGCGCGGGGGGTGAACGAGGAGGAATATCTTCCCGCCGCCAAATTGGGGGTGACCAAGGTTAATATCGATACCGATGGCCGCCTGGTCTGGACCCGCGTGCACCGCGAGTTCTTCCGCGACCAGCCCGATCAGTTTGACTTCCGCCCGCCCGGCAAGATTTTCATGGAGGAATATGCCAAGTTCATCGCGCACAAGAACGGGAAGCTCGGCTCGGCCGGCACGCTCGGCTCGATCCGCGAGGCGCTCGGCCAGTAACGAAAACGAGGGCGGACGCTCCTCCGCTCCGCTGCTAGGGATGAAACTGGCGCTCCTGGCCGTCACGACGTTTTTCGTCGCGGTGGCGTGCGCCAAGATGATGCCCGGCGGCGGCCTGCGGGCTGTGGAAGCGGCGGTGCGCGAGAAGTTTCCCAGCGTTCCGCTCGTCAGCACCGATGAACTGGCGCGGGAAATGGCGGACGAGCGCACGATCCTGCTGCTGGATGTGCGCACGCCCGAAGAGTTTGCGGTGAGCCGCTTGCGAGGGGCGCGCCGCATCGACCCCGATGCCGAGCCCGGAGAGATTCCGTTTCTGCCGGAGGACGCCGACATCGTCACCTACTGCTCCGTGGGCTATCGCTCCGCCAAAATGGCCGCACGTCTCCGCGCAGCCGGTTATCTCCACGTCCGCAACCTGGAAGGCTCGATCTTTCGATGGGCGAATGAAGGCCGTCCCCTTTATCGCGGCAATCAGCTCGCCCGGAAAGTGCATCCCTACAACGCCGTCTGGGGCCGGCTGCTGGACCCATGGCGTCGGGCTGAAGTTTCCGCAAACGAATGACCTCGCCTACTCGATATCGACGGCAGCCCGGCCGGACCGGGCCATGATTTCCAGTCGGTGCGGTTGAAGGTCGAGGGTTGTCTTCGCGACAACCTGGCCGTCGATCTCGATCCAGGCATGTCGATCCTGATCCCAGCGGAGGCCAACCGTTGCCTTGCCTCGCGAGGGCAGAGCCGGAATGTCCAAAGGCCTGGCCGGCTCGTCTTTGGCTTTGGTCACCTGGAAAAATCCGGGCGCCTTCCGTCTGCCGCTCCCACTCGACTCCGAAGCGGTGGCTCCGGCTGGCGTCAATGAGGATGATCTGCCCGAGAGGCCGCCACTTGGGATGCCACTCCTGGTAAAAGGGCATCATTTCGACCCGCATCTCCCGCGTGCCGTCCGGGATGAGCCCGCGATGGGTATGCATCTGGGCGGCCTTGGCGGATAGAAACTGCCTTCTCGTTCCCAAGTTCGTGCCTTCTCGTGCCTTCTCGCCTTCTCGTTCCCCAGTTGCACTTGGGAACGAGAAGGCGAGAAGGCACGAGAAGGCAC
>JBGTNO010000067.1:0-16475 GCA_041743065.1 Chthoniobacterales bacterium | reverse complement strand
GACGCCGCGCTCGACGACCTGGCGGCGGCCACGCCGACGGTCAAAAAAAACATTCTGTATGCCTGCGCCAAAGTGGTGCTGGCCGACCGGGAGGTGAGCGAGACGGAGACGGAGTTGCTGCGGGCGGTGGCGGACTCGATCGACGCGCCGATCCCGCCCATCCTGACCGAATTTCATGGGTAGCGTAGGCATCCTGCCTGCGGGTCTGGGCATCCTGTCCAGTCCTCCCCAAAGAATCCGCGCCCTAACCATCCTGCTCGCGGCGCTTTTCCATGCCTTCGCCGCCCAGGCCGAGCCCACGGATGTCTGGATCGATACGGACATGGCGTTCGGACTTTTCCTGCACGACATGGACGATGGGTTCGCGGTCGCGCGGGCATTGCGGAGCGAGCGGCTCCGAGTGCGCGGGATCAGCGCAAGCTTCGGGAATTCGTCGGCAGAACAATCCGTCGGCCTCACATGCGAGCTGGTGGCGCGGGCGGGCGGCGGGACCGAGGTTTTCGCGGGAGCCCGGCGGTCGCGCGCGTATGCGGAAAAGTCTGAAGGCGTGGAAGCGCTGGCGCGAGCGCTGGACGAGCATCGCCTCACGATCATCGCGCTCGGACCGCTCACCACGGTTGCCGCCCTACTGGAGCAACACCCGAAATCCGCGCGCCGGATCGACCGCGTGATCGCGCTGGCCGGGCGCAGTCCGGGTTATCGGCCACGCTTGCCCGGCTGTCCGTATCCGTTTGCCGACGCCAACTACGCGAAGGATCCCGAGGCGGTCGTGCGCGTGCTGCGAAGCGGTATGCCCATCCGTCTCGTCCCGTGGGAAACCGCGCAGCGCGTGCGAATGAGCCGCCCGATGGTGAGATCGCGCGATCCCTTCGCCAAGTGGATGCGGCGGCAGAGCGCGAGCTGGTTCCGGCATTGGCGCTGGCTGGGTGGGCAAAAGGAGCCGCCGGCCTTCGATTCGGCGCTGATCCTGGCGGCGGAACAGCCGGAACTCTTTCGGTGGGAACGGCGGCGGCTGGTCGTGAGCGGCGATGTGCGGGAGATAAAACCCCTCCAGCCCCGCGCTGGCGCGCGTCATTTCCTGCTCGCGTCGCCGACATTTGTTTCGCCGCTCGAGGCCGAGTTCGCGACGGCGGGATGGCGCGGGTCCTGGCTGGTGGACCCGATGCGGTGACGGGGAGAATACGCTTCCAGCGTGTCGTCTTTCGGCATCCTCCCGAAGACCTCGGGGGATAGGATCCGCCCAAGGGTTTGGCGGGACGCCAAACCGAACCCGCGAGACGCGTGCGCTCCCCAAACCTTTCCCTTTTTTGCGGAACTGCTACAACTGGCGACATGAGTTCCTCGAAAGCCCAACCCTCCACTCCCCGGCAACGCCGGCCGGCGCATCGCGAACATTCGGCCATCGTGGTCGATGGGATGGAGCGCGCTCCGAGCCGCGCCATGCTGCACGCCGTCGGCTTTGAGCGGCGCGATTTTAAAAAGTCGCAGATCGGCATCGCCTCCACCTGGAGCATGGTCACGCCGTGCAACATGCACATCGATCAACTGGCCCGGCACAGCGCCGACGCCGTCGATCTGGCGGGCGGAAAGGCGATCATTTTCAACACGATCAGCATTTCGGACGGCATCTCGATGGGCACGGAAGGGATGAAATATTCGCTGGTCTCGCGCGAGGTCATCGCGGACTCCATCGAGACGGTGGCGGGCTGCGAGGGGATGGACGGGCTGGTCGCGATCGGCGGCTGCGACAAGAATATGCCGGGCTGTCTGATCGCGCTGGCGCGGCTGAACCGGCCAGCCGTGTTCGTCTATGGCGGCACCATTCTGCCGGGCTGCATCGGCGGCATCGTGGCGGACCGGCGGCTCAAGGCGAAGAAAGCGGAAGCCGAAAAATACGGCGGGAAAAAGCTGGATCTGGTGTCGGTGTTCGAGGCGGTCGGCGCGCGGGCGAACGGCAAGATCAGCGAGCGCGAGCTGACGTTGATCGAGGAAAATGCGATTCCGGGCGCGGGTTCGTGCGGGGGCATGTACACGGCGAACACGATGGCCTCGGCCATCGAGGCGCTGGGGATGAGTCTGCCCAACAGCTCGGCGCAGGACGCGGTGTCCGCCGCCAAGATCGAGGATTGTCACAAGGCGGGCCAGGCGCTAATGGGCTTGGTCAAGCAGGGAATCCGGCCGCGCGACATCATGACGCGGAAGGCCTTTGAGAATGCCATCACGGTGGTCATCGCGCTGGGCGGATCGACGAACGCGGTGCTCCACCTGCTCGCCATGGCGCATGCCGCCGGCGTGAGGCTGGCGCTCGACGATTTCACCCGGATCGGCCGGCGGGTACCGGTGCTGGCCGATCTGAAACCGAGCGGACGTTTCCTGATGGCGGAGCTGGTGGCGATTGGCGGGGTGACGCCGCTGATGAAGATGCTGCTCGACACCGGGCTTCTGCATGGCGACTGCCTCACGGTCACGGGGAAGACGCTGAAGCAAAATCTGGCGAAGGTGAAACCCTATCCAAAAGGCCAGGAAATCGTTCGTCCGCTCAGCGATCCGATCAAAAAGGACAGTCACCTCGTCATCCTCCGCGGCAACCTCGCGACCGAGGGCGCGGTGGCGAAAATTTCCGGGAAAGAAGGGTTGAAGTTCAGCGGGAAAGCACGCGTATTCGAGGGCGAGGAACCGGCCATGACGGCGATTCTCGATGGCACGGTGAAGGCGGGCGACGTGATCGTGATCCGCTACGAGGGGCCGCGCGGCGGGCCGGGCATGCGGGAGATGCTGGGGCCGACTTCGGCGGTGATGGGCAAGGGATTGGGCAAAGAGGTGGCGCTGATCACGGACGGGCGTTTTTCGGGCGGGAGCCACGGATTCGTGGTGGGACATGTGACGCCGGAAGCGTTCTGTGGCGGCTTGATCGGCCTGATCAGGAACGGCGACCAGATCACGATCGACGCGAAACGCCGCGAGCTGACGCTGGAGGTCCCGCAGAAGGAGATCGCGAAACGCCGCGCGAAATGGAAAGCGCCCCAGCCGAATTACACGCGCGGGGTGCTGGCAAAATACGCGCACACCGTGACCAGCGCGTCGGAAGGCGCGGTGACGGATAGGATCGGGTAGCGCGAGCGGCCCCGCTCGCCGTTTCCCGCGCCTCGCGGGAAACATCCTGGAAATGACGCTCCGCGTCTTGATTTGGGAGGTCTTTGGCGGGGCGCCAAAGACGGCGAGCGGGGGCGCTCGCGCTACCCATTGGGAAATTTACGCGGGGGCTTCGGTCAGGCCGGGAGGGATCTCGTCGCGGGGGGCGATGATCTGACCCTTGGGCTTTTCGGGCTTGGGTTCGGTCTTGCCACTGCCGCTCTCGATGGAGGGAGGCGGGTTCCGCATCTCACCATACTTGAGGATGTCACGCACCTGCGGACCGTCCAGCGTTTCGAATTCCAGCAGGGCCTTGGCGATGATTTCGAGCTTATCCCGGTTGTCCGAGATGAGTTTCATGGCCCGGGCGTAGGCGTCGTCGATGAGCTTGCGCACTTCGCGGTCGATCTCCTCGGCGGTGGCTTCGGAATAATCGCGGGAGCGGCTGATATCGCGGGCGAGGAAGACCTGGCCCTGCTTTTCGCCGTATTCGACCATGCCCATCTTGTCGCTCATGCCCAGCTCGCAGACCATGCTGCGGGCGATGCGGGTGGCCTGGCGGATGTCGCCGAAAGCCCCGCTGGTCACGTCGCCAAACTGCAGTTCCTCGGCCACGCGTCCGCCCATGATGACGACCAGCTGATCGAGCAGCTCATTTTTGCGGTGGGTGTGCTTATCCTCGGTCGGCAGCGACATGGTCGAGCCGAGCGACGGGCCGCGAGGAATAATGGTCACCTTGTGCACTGGATCGGTGTGCTCGAGCATTTCGCCGAGAATGGCGTGACCGGCCTCGTGATAGGCGGTGTTCTCCTTCTCCTTCTCGCTCAGCGCCAAGCTGCGGCGCTCGCGGCCCCAGCGCACTTTGTCGCGCGCTTCCTCGAGTTCGGCGAGGGTGATCGCTTTCAGGCCCTTGCGGGCGGCGAGCAGGGCGGCTTCGTTGATCACGTTGGCCAGCTACGCGACGGAAAAGCCGGGCGTGCCGCGGGCGATGACCGCCATATCCACCCCTTCCGCCAGCTTCACGCGCTTGGAATGCACGCGGAGAATGTGCTCCCGGCCATGCACGTCGGGCAGCTCCACCGTGATCTGCCGGTCGAATCGGCCGGGGCGCAGCAGCGCGGGATCGAGCACGTCCGGCCGGTTGGTCGCGGCTATAATGATGACGCCTTCCTGCGTGTCGAAGCCGTCCATTTCCACCAACAGTGCATTCAGGGTCTGCTCGCGCTCGTCGTGTCCGCCGCCCCTGCCGTGGCCGCGGTGGCGTCCCACGGCGTCGATCTCATCGATGAAAATGAGGCACGGCGCGGACTTCTTGCCCTGCTCGAACATGTCGCGCACCCGGCTCGCGCCGACGCCGACAAACATTTCCACAAAATCCGAGCCGCTGATGCTGAAGAACGGCACATCGGCCTCCCCGGCGATGGCGCGGGCCAGCAGGGTCTTGCCGGTTCCGGGAGGGCCGACCATGAGCACGCCCTTGGGAATGCGTCCGCCTAGTTTCTGGAATTTCTTCGGATCCTTGAGAAACTCGACCAGCTCGCTGACTTCCTCCTTGGCCTCATCGACGCCGGCCACGTCCTTGAAGGTGATCTTGTTCTTCTCGCGAGCCATCATTTTCGCCCGGCTCTTGCCGAAGCTCATGGCGCCCTTGCCGGCCATGCGCAGCTGCTGGCGAAAGAAGAAGTAAAGCATGAGCAGGAACAGCGCGCTGGGCAGGAAGCTGAGGAGAGCGGTGGCCCACAGGTTGGACTCCTCTTCCACATCGTAGGGAATGCCCGCGGCGGAGAGTTTCTCCTTCATTCCTTCCAGAAACTCCGAGGCGATCTTGGTCTCGAACATCTGGGGAGCGGCGCTGGCACCCGCCCCGGGAGCGGGACCGAGCCGGCCGCGAAGGCTGGCGACGCGTTGGCCATCGGGAAACACGATATTTACTTTGCTCTCGATCTTGCCGTCCTGAACAAGCTCCTCAAAACGAGAAAGCTCGATCTTTTCCGGGGTGCCGTAGGGGTTGTTTTTGAAAACGAAGGCCCCGGCCAGCAAGAGAATGGCGATCGCGAAGAGCACGATGCCGCGCCAGTTGAAGTTCGGGTCGCCGCCGCCATTGCGACCGCGATCCTTCGGAGCACGAGGATCAGGTTGAGCCATATAAGTTTAAAATTGGGGTCTCGGGAACGAGCAGAGCACCGTATCATAGGGGACCGCGAATGCAATGCAGTCGCGCCGATGGGGACGAACTAAACGGGATTGACTGGATTTACGGGATTTACGGGATGAAGGGCAGGTAGGGAAGCGTGTCCCCGATGGGCCAATTTCGGTCTATTTCCAGCAAAAATCCGGTTAATCCAGTGAATCCCGAGAATCCCGTTTAGTTCGCTCACCGCTCGCGGTATGGTGGCGCCTCCGTTTTTCGTATGCCCGCATGAGCGAACCCAAATCCAGTCTGATTAACCGCGTCGAGAAAGCGGCACGTCCCTGGACGCCCACCGCCTATCGCTGGCGGCGCCTGGCCGAGACGTGGATGCGGCGCGCCATGCGCAAACCGCGCACGGTGGCGGAAGGACCGAACCTGCTGCCGCTCCTGATCAAGGTGCTGGCCGCTTTTTCGAAGGTGGATGGCCAGATCATGGAGGAGGAGATCGACTCCATTCTCGGCTTTCTGCGCTACGATTATCCCGAGGCGGTTTACTCCGAGCTGCGGAAACTTTTTCGCCAGGCGCTGAACGAACACCAGGACCTCACGGCCATGGCCTCCCGGCTCTCCGCCCAGCTCAGCCCCGACCGCAAGATCATGCTGGGCGTGCAGCTCTACGATCTGATTTCCAAGGCGGGGCTCAGCCAGGAGCAGGTGGTGAGCTACTACTCGTTCATGGCGCAGCTCGGCATGGCGGCGCAGGCGATCGACATCGTCTATCAGCTCAACGCCACCGACGAGGAAACCGCGTCGCTTTATCAGCGCGGATCGTCGCCCCTGGAGTCGCTCTCCTTCGGCCGGAACGGCGCGGCGGACGTGATCCTGAAAGGGCTCGAGCCCGAGGATCGGTTGCTCGCTTTCCGCTATCAGGACCTAATTCTGCTGAAAAATAACGCCAGCCGCTCGATCGTGGCGCGCGGGCGGCCGATGGCGAAGGGCGCCTTCTGCCGCGTCTATCCCGGGCAGCGGATCGTCCTGGGCGAGCAGGTGCTGACCTATCAGGACCTCGTTTATTATTTCAACGCCAAGAAAAACGTCTCCATCTCGCAGATCTATCTGGCCGGCGGAAAAGACGGCGAGTTCGAGCTGGAAAAAGCGCGCTCGCGCGATACCGCGCTGGAGATCCGGTTCGCGCTCAAGGTCCATGTGCACAGCCTGCGGGAGGTGGACGGCACGCTGAACGGCCAGCGCCTCCGCGCCGGCCAACACATCGACGCGGCGCTGGAAGACAAAATTATCTTCGACAACCGCAGCGAGCTTTCACTGCAAGATCTGCGCCGCCGCGCGCGGGCCATGGGCGGTCGTTTCCAGCTCCAGACCCACAAATCCAAATACCTCGTCTCGAACAACTCGAACCTGCTCGAGGAAGACGACATCCTGCTCTCGCCCGGCAGCGGCGGCGATGTGCTGCTGGAGATCCACTGCGACTACGACAACCGGGTCGGCGAACTCCGCGTGTTGAAAGCCGACCGCCCGATCATGATCGGCGACCCCCCGGTGCGGAATTCCGCGCCCCTGAAAGACGGCGACGCCATCCGCATCGACACCGGCCAGCTTCTGCGCTGCGATTTTTCCGAACGCATCCTGGAGGAGGAACGGAACATCATTCGCACCCTCGACGTGCAGGATGTGACCCACCATTTCACCACCGGCACGCTGGGGATGGACGCCATCTCCTTCCATGTCAGCCGCGGCGAAATGGTCTGCGTAATGGGCGCGAGCGGCAGCGGCAAGAGCACACTCATGAAGACGATCGCCGGCCAGATCCAGCCGGAAGCGGGCGACGTGCTGCTGAACGGGCAGTCGCTCTACCGCGATCACGAGCTGCTCAAGCGCTACGTGAGCTACATCCCGCAGGAAGACGCTTTCGACGAGCCTCTGACCATCGAGGAGAATCTCGATTTCGCCGCCGCCATCCGCGCCCCGCATCTGTCGAACCGCGACCGCAACCGGCGCGTCGAGGGCAAGCTGCTGGAGCTCGGCCTCGTCGAGCGGAAGAACAGCATCGTCGGCAGTCCGCACCGCAAGACGCTCAGCGGCGGCGAGCGCAAGCGGCTTAACATCGGGCTCGATATGATCGGGCAGTCCGACGTGTATCTCTTCGACGAGCCGACCTCCGGGCTATCCTCGAAAGATTCCGAGCATGTCATCGAGATCATCCGCGGCCTCGCCCACAACAAGATCATCCTCGTCACCATTCATCAGCCGACGTCGAAGATTTTCCAGATGTTTAACAAAGCGATCCTGCTCGATCGCGGCGGGCGGCTCGTCTTTTTCGGCACGCCGAGCGAGATGCTGGCCTACTTCGCCAAAGCCGAGCACGAGCAGCATTTCGGCACCGAACTCGGCGGCTGCCCCGCCTGCGGCACGACGCGCCCGGAGTTCATCTTCGACGTGCTGGAAACGCCGCTGCGCGATCTGAGCGGCGACATCATTTACGAGGAGAACAACAGCGGCCAGCTCGTGCCCGCGCGCCGTTTTTCCCCGGAATACTGGCGCGACAAATGGGAATCCGTCCGCCTGGTGCAGGATGTCCGGCAGGTCGCGGTCAAGAAGCCGGTGGCCCCGGAAGTCCCGCCCGCTCCACCGCATCATCACGAGCGCATCCGCTGGCCGGACGAGTGGACGCAGTTCAAAATCCTCGTGCTGCGGGCCTTCAAAAGCAAGCTGCGCAACCGCGCCAATCTGCTCACCACCATCGTGGAAGCGCCTCTGCTCGGCGCGCTCATCGGCGGCGTGCTGCGCTATTCCGAGAGCGGGGCCTACACCTTCGCCACCGCCTACCATATCCCGACCTACATGTTTCTGGCGCTCGTCGTCTCCATGTTTCTGGGCCTGACCAACAGCGCCGACGACATCATCCGCGACCGCGCCGTGCTCCAGCGAGAGCGCAATCTGAACGTGCGGCTGCCCTATTACATCACGGCCAAGGCGACCGCGCTGGGCGTCTTTGCCGCGCTGCAATGCCTGCTCTTTGTGTTGATCGGCAACGCCATTCTCGAGATTCGCGGCATGTTCTGGATCTATTTCCTCGCCCTCTTTCTGACCGCGCTGGGTGGTATCTCGATCGGGCTTTTCATCTCCTCGCTGGTGGACGACGCCAAGACGGCGGCCAACATCGTGCCGCTCGTGCTCATCCCCCAGATCATCCTGGGCGGCGCGCTCATCAAGTATGAGGAGATGAACAAAAACCTCGATTTCGTTTACACGCTCGGCCGCTGGATGGAGACCCAGGGCGGCGAAAACGCCCTGGAGGAACGCTCCGAACTGGAGGTGCCGTTCGTCTGTCAGCTCATGCCCATGCGCTGGGCCTACGAAACGCTCGTCGTCGCCCAGGGGAAATTGAACCCGCTCACCAAGCGCCAGGAGCAAGTGCAGGAGCGGATCGAAGCGCTGGTCAAAAGCCAGGAAAGCTCCCCCGCCCTCTCCGACCGGCTCTACGACCTCATGGAAACGCTCGCCTTTCTCTCCGGCCTGAGCGGCGAGCGGTCGCGGAACATCGATAAACGACTGGAGCGCATCGATGAAGTCATCGCGGGCGCCCCGCTCGACGTGAGGAAACTCCGCTCCAAATCCTCCAACGTCACCGCCGAAGGATTGTTCGTGAACCGGAAGGTCGTCGATCTCGTCGCCAAATCCGAAACCGAGCAGCTCGATTACCGCCGCCAGAAACCGATCAACGTCTTTTTCGGCCCGGTGAAATTCTACCACGCCCCGCGGCCGTTCACCTTTTTAAAACGCCTCTTCGTGAACGGGCAGCTTGACTTCAAGCTTCTTTGGGCGCCGCATTCCTCCCGCGTCTTCACCGTGAATACCCTCGTGCTGATGGGCTTCGCCGTGGTCTTCCTCGGCCTGCTGCACTTTTCCCTCCGGCGGCAATTGCGCGTGTAGTTGGTTCCCGCCTCTCGCCCCGCGAGACGTCTCCATCAGCGGTGGCGCGACTTTCGGACGGGCTCGGCTCGGCGGATGCGATCCGGGTCGATGCGCGGCTTCTGCCTGGGATGACCGTAAACGATGACCGGCGTGCCGACGCTGACGTTGCGATAAAAGACCTGCGCCACGTCTTCCGGCAGGCGGACGCAACCGTGTGAATCGGGGCGGCCGGGCAGGTAGCCCGCGTGCAGGCCGATGCCGCCGTCGAACCGCATGAAATAGGGCATCGAGGCCCCGCGGAAGACCGTTCCAGCAGGGCGGGACGTCTTGGAGGTGGCGTTGTGGTCGAGGACGTTGCCATTTTGATCGACGATCGAGCCGTAAAGATTCGACCGATGATCCTGATCCTTCTCAGTGATCTTGAACCGGCCCGGACGCGTGTCGTAGCCTTCGCGCCCGGAAGAAATTTCTCCGGAAGCCACCGCGCGCCCGTCCATCAACAGATAGGCGCGCTGTTCCGCCAGATCGATGTCGATGGAAGCCTCGCCCAACGCGACGACGGGCAGGGCGGTCAGCACCAGCAGAGTGACGAAAATTGAGCGCATGGGACCTGGGAGAGCCGACGGTTCGGACGAACGAGGGACCCTTCTATTCACTCGCAGCTGGAAACGCGCGGACGATTTCCGGCGGGATCGTCTCCGTAGCGCAAGCTTCCAGCTTTGCCATCGTTTCACTGAATTTGAGCCGGAGGCTCCCGGTTTGGACGACCAGCGGAAGCTTGCGCCACGTTCTCCCCAGCCGCTCGGGATTTATCTTTAAACAAGCGACCGTCCGCGAAGTCCCGTCCGTAGCTCTCTTTGTGCGAGCGATTTGGAAAGGTGCTATCTCCTTCGGGCTGGTCAACATCCCGATCTCCTTGTTCACAGCCACGAAGCGGGAGGACCTGAAATTCCGTCAATTGCGCAAGGCGGACCTGAGCCCGGTGAATTACAAACGCGTGGCCGAACTCGATGGCAAGGAGGTCGAGTGGGGCGATATCGTGAAGGGCTACGAGTACGAAAAAGGCAAGTTCGTGATCCTGAACGACGACGATTTCAAACGGGTCGATATCGAAGCCACGCAGACCATCGACATCACCGATTTTGTGGAGCTGGACGAGGTGAACCCGATGTATTTCAACAAACCCTACTACATCGAGGCGGCCAAAGGCGGCGAAAAAGCCTACGTGCTGCTCCGGGAAGCGCTCCGGGATTCAGGGAAGATCGGGATCGCCAAAGTGGTGATCAAGACGCGGCAATATCTGGCCGCCGTGAAGCCCAACGAAGAGCTCCTCGTACTCGAGCTGATGCATTTCGCCGATGAACTGGTGGGGGCGGATGGCTTCAAATCGCCCAGCGCCTCGCCCGCCGACAAGGAGATCAAAATGGCCAAATCGCTCATCGAGAGCATGACTTCCGAGTGGGATCCCCAGCGGTATAAAGACGAATACCGCGACGCGATGATGGAACTGATCGAGGAGAAGATCGAATCCGGCGGCAAGGAAGCGCCCAAAACAAAGGCGAAGCCGAAGGCCAGCGGGAAAGTGATCGATCTGGTGGCCGTGCTTCAGGCCAGCATTGACGAGGCGGGCGGAAAGAAAAAAGCGCCGGCCAAGAAAAAAACCGCGTCGAGTTCGAGAAAGTCCGCCACTCCCATCAAGCGGAAAAAGGCGGCGTAGCGGACGGCCATGTCGCTGCGGGAATATCAGCGTAAACGGGATTTCCGAAAAACACGGGAACCCGCCGGGAAAGAGAAGCGAGGGAGCAGCGGCGCCCGGTTTGTCATTCAGAAACACGACGCCTCGCGGTTGCACTACGATTTCCGCCTGGAAATCGATGGCGTGCTGAAATCATGGGCGGTGCCGAAGGGCTTGCCGGCTAAAACTGGCGAAAAGCATCTTGCCGTGCAGGTGGAGGATCACCCGCTGGAATACGCCGACTTCGAGGGGATCATTCCGCGAGGCGAGTATGGCGGCGGCACCGT
Organism: Chthoniobacterales bacterium; assembly: GCA_041743065.1. Taxonomy (GTDB): domain Bacteria; phylum Verrucomicrobiota; class Verrucomicrobiia; order Chthoniobacterales; family Chthoniobacteraceae; genus JBBSOD01. Next base: position 5,257 of record JBGTNO010000067.1, on the reverse strand, counting down.
TATGCTCTGGGATACCGGAACTTTCGAAGCCGAAGGCGCCAGGGAAGGTATCGAGGCGGGGAAGCTTCATTTCGTGCTCGCCGGGAAAAAGTGCCAGGGGGAGTGGGCGCTCATTCGCATGGCCAAAGGCGAGCAGGGCAACGAATGGCTTATTTTCAAAGCGGACCCGGATACCAGGGCGATCTCCCAAAAAAAGGACGACGAATCGGTCAAAAGCGGTCGGACCATGAAGCAGATCGCGGCCGATGAAGATGCGGTCTGGCATTCCGAGCCGGAGGCGAAGCCCGACTTGACGGCGGTGGGGCGCAAGGTCGTTCCGGCTTTCGTTCCGCTCATGCTGGCCAAGCTTTTTGAGAGCCCGCCTCCGGCCGAAGACTGGCTTTACGAGATCAAGTTTGACGGGTACCGCGCGCTGGCGATCCGAAAAGGGAAGTCGCTCTCGCTGCTTTCGCGGAATCAGAAAACGCTCAAATTTCCCGAAGTCGAAACCGCGCTGCTGGAGCTGCCGGGGCAGCGTTTCACGATTGATGGGGAAGTGGTGGCGATGGAGGACGGACGTCCGTCGTTCCAGGCGCTGCAACGGCGCGACGAACGGGAGGTGGAGCTCGCGTTTTACGCCTTCGATCTGCTTAATCTGGACGATCACGATCTCCGCGGCCGGTGGCTTGAGGAGCGCCGGGCGTTGCTGGAGAAATTGATTGCGGAGGATGAGACAGGGCTGCTGCGCTTTTCGGGCGAGCTCGAGGGAGAGGGTGAAAAGGTGCTGGAAAGCATTCGCAAGATGAAGATGGAGGGCATCATCGCGAAGCGGCGCGGCTCGAGATACGAGAGTGGCAAACGCACGGGAGCCTGGCGGAAGATCAAGTGCATCGCCGAACAGGAATTCGTGATCGGTGGGTTCACGCCGCCCGGCGGTTCGCGGAAACATTTCGGAGCGCTGCTGCTGGGTTACCGCAAGGGGAAATCGCTGAAATACGCGGGCAAAGTTGGCACTGGTTTCAACGCGAAAACGCTGGCGGCGCTTTCCAAAACACTGAACGGCCTGATCCAAAAGACGCCGCCGTTCCACGATCTGGCGGACAAAGCGGAGGTGTTCCCGCCCGCCGAGCGGAAGCGGTGCACTTGGGTGAAGCCGGAACTGGTGGCGCAGGTCCGGTTCACCGAGTGGACGGAGGAGGGCGCGTTGCGGCACCCGGCGTTTCTGGGATTGCGCGAGGATAAGGATCCCCGGAAAGTGGTGCGGGAAAAAGCCGGGTGACCTTCTGGACCGTGGCCTTGGCTTCCAGCCGATGATCCGCCCCGCTCGAAGAGCCAATCTCTCAAGACACCGACACCGCGGTGCCCTCCAAGTGAGAATCCTCTGGAATGCGGCTTGACGCGATCATTCCGCTCTTTTAAGATCGTCTCTACTTTATAAAATTTCCGCCGACATCGAACTTTCACGCTATTTACTGGTCCCGCCAGACCCTGTGATCAGCCTTCTCCCATCCAGAGCGTTCGAGCCTCAAGTCCAAATTAATTAAAAGCCATGAAACGTCACCTTCCCGGTCTGATTGCCTCTCTTGCCGCGGCGGCCTCGCTCTGGGCGCAGGGACCGGATGACCCGAACGAGGGCAGCCGCTTTGAGTTCGACAGCACCCATTCGATCTACACTTTCTCCTGGTGGGGGCGGGCCGGACGAACCTACTTCGTGCAGCGCTCGGAAGGCCTGCTGGACTGGAGTTATGTCCCAGGCTTGATCGAACCGGGCGATGGCTCGGTCGTGGCATGGGACTTCACGATTCCGGAGAACCGGTTATTTTTGAGACTGCAGTCCACGGACATCCCGACGGATGACCCGGAGGGCGACGATTTCGACGGAGACGGGGTGAGTAACGCGGACGAACTGCTGGCGGGCACGGATCCTTTCAGTTTCATTGACTCGGATTCGGACGGTCTTTCCGACGATTGGGAGATGTTCCACTTTGGAAATCTCAGTCACGGGCCGGGATCGATCGAGGATGGCGGCACTCTCACGAACAAAGAACAGGCGGATTTAGTCGGGATGGCATCAAAATCAGCGGAACCCTGTCGATACGTGACCTCAGAGCCCCGCGCCTGCGCCTGATCGGAACGCGTGCCACCTCGGAAGGGTATAGCCCTTACTCTTTCGGGGCCGCTGCTCCCCGTTTCACGCTGGGGAGCGGCTCCAGCGCTTTGCCTCGACGGCGTCGCCTTCCCAGCTGGATATGCCCAAAAATCGCGACCGGCAGAACACTCCCGAGCCCGAGATGAATCCACCAGGTCCACGCCCGTAATCCTTCGCCCCCGGCATAGTAGAGACCGTATCCCGTCAAAATGAGCACGAGGAGAATGAGCCAGAGTCCCACACCGCTACGCCGGTTCACTCGCCGCTTCCAGTTCGTGGGAACGTGCGTGGCGAGCACAGCCCCGAGCACGAGCAAAGCGGCCATGGCCGCCGCCCCGTGCACCTTTAGCCAGAGGGGCTCCAGCGGCGAGGGCACCGATCCGAATTCGCCCTCCACCGCCCCCAGCCAGTGACTCGCCATCCAGCCAAAGCCCGAGAGGGTCAACCCTCCGAACACGAGATGAAACACCACCCGGAAACGCGGTGAAAACGCGGTGGAACTCATCGCCAGCCTCCGGTCTGCGAAGTCGATCCATCCGCTTGCACCCAGAGTGCTTCAGCTCGATACCCGCGCAGAAGCGGTCTCGCACACCCGCCCCGGAGCCAGGCGACCTTGGTCAGAGCATCCGCCTGCCAGCAGCGTGGCGCCCGCACGCTCACTGATTGCCACGGGGGCACGGCGGCCACCCGCCCGGCGGACCGAACCCCGTCTTGGGGACTGCGTCCGCTCCACGGCGCATAGACCGCCGTGGTGGCAAGGGCCGCCTGCCGCAGCGGAAGCGCGGCCGTCGGGCGGCCGGTGGCTGGGTCCCGCATCGTCACCGCGATCTCCCTTTCACCCCATACCCGCAGATCGCCTCCGGCGTTGACCACGGCGGACCGGGCTCCCCCCGCTCTCAGCAGCGCAATGGCGCGGTCCACCGCCCACCCTTTGGCGATGCCACCCAGATCCAGCGTGACCGGGCGGCTTGCCATCACCTCGCGCGAATCGCTCCACGTGATCGCGGCAAATCGACCTTCACGCGTCACGTCGAATGCCCCCGCACTCCGCTCCCAGAGCAGCCGCGCCTTGGCCAGCACGTCGAATGTCCAGGCGTGCACGCGCACCGGTCCATCCGTGGCCCGCGCGTTGATCTTCGCCACATCGCTGTCCGGGCGGTGGAAACTCATGAGGCGCTCCACCCGCGCGATGACGGCGAACGCCGCTTCCAATAATTCGCGGCCGCCATCCGTTTCGATCTCGACGAAAGTCCCGAGCAGCGGCCGAGCCCGGCGCAGGTGTTCAGAAGCAGACATCGATCAGCGCGACGACTTTTTTCACGCCCTCCGTCACATGCCGACAGGACAAGGTGGCGCCCGTGATATTTCGGATATCCTCATCGAGTTCGAGCGGGTCGTGCGCGCGCTGGCCGACGAATTGCCGCCGCCACGCCTCGCGACGAATTTCCCCGCCATAATTCTCCCGATATTCCAGGATCTCCACCCGACCGACTTCACCCCCGGCGGCCACCGCCACCGTATAGTCGATCAGGAGATGTTTCCCGATCACCGCATCCGCCACCAGCCAGCCCAGCAGCTTCTGGCCTCGCCGCGCCTGCCAGACGCGGTAGCGCCGACCGGCCTTGATCTTCTGATCCGACCGTCGGGAAATTTCCGCCGCCTGCGACGAAGTGAGCGCCACTTCCGCCGATTCGAAGACCGTCGCCGTCGGAAACGCCTCCTCCCGCGCCTGCTCGACCGTGAGATACTGGACCGCATAGGCGGGACACGCCGCCCCCGCGACCAGCGGGACGACGTATTTCCAGTCCATTCTAGAGAAAGTCGCCGCGGCTAGAAATTGAAGCCGGCGATCAACCGGGTCTCCAACTGCTCGAAGCCATCGTAGTTCTGCGTCACCTGCGGCATCACCGTCAGCGTCGCCCACCATTGAGCCGTCGCATAATGCAGGGTCGGTCCCACGAAGACCGCCGTATCCTCCGCCTCTTCCCATTCCGGATATTCCGTCACCGCGCGCGCCTCCACCCCGAGGGAGAACTGAGGCGTGATGCGGCAGGCCACGCCGCCGCTCACTTCGAATTCCGCCTTGCTCTCCGTGCCGGTCGCTTCAAATTCCCATTCCTGCTCGAAGATAAAATTGACCACCGCCACCCAGCGGTCGCCGAAGTTCTTCTGCAGGATGATTTTTTCCTCCAGCTCCACCTCGTCGCCATCATAGGTCACCTCGCCGTAGAGCAGGAGACCGATCGGGGAGCGGTTCGGGTTCGCGATCTGATACTTCCATTCGGAGGAAACGCCCTTGAAACGGAACTCGGAGACGTCCGCCGCCCCCTCCACGCCCTCGCTGGAGACACTGCGAAAATTCAGGTAGAGCGCCGTCGTCAAGCGGTCGGTCAGGCCGTATTCGATTTCCTCCCGCAGATCCCAGCGGGTGTAGCGCCCACCGTCGCGTCCGGACCGGTTGGTGATCCATTGCTCAAACTCGAGCCCACCCTTGGGCAGGACATCGGCTTCGTAGGAATAGGTGAAAAGGCGCTCGTCCGCCCGCGACGGTGTGAAAGGGGCGAGGAGAGCGGCGGCCGCGAGACAGTAGAGAGAGATTCGGAATTGCTTCATGGGATATATTTGAGACGGCGACTGTATCGCCTCCCGTCCTGACCCGCTCCCCACAGATTGCGGAAAACTATCGCCCCATTGCGCTTTGCTGGTGGCGGGTATCGCGCAGGTCAGCAACCCCTTTTGCCGCTTCCCGGCCATCGCGCAGCGCGGAACCCGGGCCATGAGGACGTTGCCCCTCCCAGGAAATACGCTAAGCTCCCCACCCCATGCGCATCGTCGTCAAACTTGGCACCGGCATCCTCACCACCGAGGAGAGCTTCCTCGATGAGGCGCAGATCTCGCGTCTCGTCGGCGAAATGGCGGCGTTGGTGCGAGCGGGACATGAAGTCATCCTGGTTTCCAGCGGCGCGGTCGGGGCCGGGCTGGCCACCTTCCACCTGCGGGAGCGCCCTTCCGATCTGGCCACCGTGCAGGCCTGCGCGGCCGTGGGGCAGCCGCAGCTCATGCACCGCTACGAGACGGCGTTCGCGCGCTACGGTCTGCACGTCGCGCAGCTTCTCCTCACCCACGGAG